>JANMGN010000796.1:0-10004 GCA_031374645.1 Chitinophagales bacterium
CAAAAAGATTGATGTATTCGCTCAGATCAAAACGGTCAGAAAAATCTATTTGAGCCACCAAATTCACAGAAGCGTTAAAATGGTAATCTGATTTGGGTACTTTTTTGAATAACTGCCTGATTCCCAAATAGTTAATTCCTACTTCAAAAGAGTGATTGACACTTGTTTTTTGAAAAATACCATTTATATCGCCATCTTTTAAGGCTAATAATTTTGTCAAAATATGTTTATCGAATAACCCTGCACCCATAGCATACGAGGCATTTACGAAATAAATACGTCCATAAGCTCTTGAAACGAGGTCAAATGAAGCATTTTGACGTGTATTATCCAAGACTAAGTTTATTTTTTTGCTTGTAAGAGGCACACTAATTTCATTGAAAGCGTACTTGAAATTGCGTTGCGAAAAGCGATAAACAGGCGACATCGAAGATTTTACCTCAAACCAATTGACATAACGGCTTGATTTTTTTTGCGCCAAGCACAAAAAAGGTACTAATAATAATACATATAATATATAGTATGTTTTTTTCATAGATTTTATTTAACCACAGAAAACGAAAAACTTTTGATTATCACATTTTTAAAAACAATATAACCGACATAAACATCTCCTTGATTGAGCTTTTCTTTTGTTGAAAAAACAACATCGTCAGAAAAAATATTTTGTCTTTGGTAACGTACATTTCCCCATCGGTCAAAAATTTCTATTCTATCCAGTAACACATTTTCGCTTGCAAAAACCCTAAAATCGTCATTAAAATAATCACTATTCGGAGAAATTAGATTAGGGAAAAAGAAATTAATATCTTTATAATTAATCGTATCGTTTGGCGGCGGCGGAATATAAACGCCAATCAAAGTATCTTTTTTATCAAAATACGTATAAGTTAAAGTCGAATTTGTGCCTGTTCCTACACCAATAATTTCTGTTTTAAACTTTTTTGCTCGTAAATCTATATCGTAAATACATTTTGAACCATCGCTGCGTTCGGTCGTAAATTTGCAATGCGCTATTTTAAAATTTAGACTGTCAAATGTAAATTTATAAGGTAAATCGATATTTTTTTCCTTATTATTGAGTTTAAAAATACCATTTGCCGTAGAATCCAAAAGTTCAAAATCGCCATAATATTCAGGATGATTATCCGTAAAAGTAACGTAACTCGCTTTCAAACAAAGCGAATCGCACTGCCCAAAAAGAGCACTCACTAAATACAAAAGCGAAAAAATACTTACAAAAATGCGTTTATTCATAGTAAAAAAATTACTTATATGATAGTCAATTTTCAAGCCAAAATTAGCTTTTTTTTCAAAATAAACGTTATTTTATTGCCTAAAAAGAAATAATCTATGTTTTTCACCACTTCGTGATATTTTATTTGAAGCACATAGTTACGTAGAAATAGAAAAACATAGTATTTTTTTTAGTACAACTTACTTTTTTAATGATAACTTATAGAAAAAATATATCTTTGCACAGAAAAAATTGAAATAATTTATAGCTGAATACCATTCAATACGATTATGAGCAAAACAAATTTTATAGAAACGATAAAAAACGGTTACGCATTTGAAGGCGAAGCCATAGAATTGGGCGCAGGAATGTGCGATGGCGAAGTTTTCGCTGACGCAAAAGTCAAAATTCCTCTCCGAATGATGAATCGCCATGGACTTATCGCTGGCGCAACAGGTTCTGGAAAGACAAAAACCTTACAAATTTTAGCCGAACAATTGGCTTTACAAGGTGTTCCTTCGCTTCTGATGGATATTAAAGGCGACCTTTCTGGTATCGCAAAAGAAGGCGTATCAAATCCAAAAATTATGGATAGACACGCCAAAATCGGGATTCCTTGGGAAGGATTGGGTTGCTGTGTTGAATTTTTGAGCCTTTCGGAAGAAAAAGGCGTGCGTTTGCGAGCTACGGTTACGGAATTTGGTCCAGTTTTATTTTCAAAAATATTAGGATTAAATGATACGCAATCAGGTGTAGTAACGGTCGTTTTTAAATATGCCGATGACAAAAGATTGCCTCTTTTAGACCTCAAAGACATTCAAAAAGTTTTACAACACATCACAGATGCTGGAAAAGACGATTTCGAAGCAGATTATGGTAAAACTTCTACGGCAACTGTCGGTACGATTATTCGTAAAATCGTGGAATTAGAACAACAAGGCGCAGGTACATTTTTTGGCGAAAAATCGTTTGAAGTCGATGATCTTTGTCGTGTAGATACCGAAGGAAGAGGCGTCGTTTCTGTCGTTCGTTTGACAGATGTTCAAGATCGCCCGAAGTTGTTTTCTACCTTCATGTTGCAGCTTTTGGCTGAAATATATGCTACTTTTCCAGAAAAAGGCGATGTGGACAAACCTGAATTAGTTATATTTATTGATGAAGCGCACTTGGTTTTTTCTGAAGCATCTTCTACACTACTGAATCAAATCGAAACAGTTATAAAACTCATTCGCTCGAAAGGAATTGGTGTATTTTTTGTTACACAAAATCCCGCTGATATTCCAGCTGCTGTACTTGGACAATTGGGCTTACGTATTCAACACGCTTTGCGTGCTGTTACGGCTGCCGACCGCAAAAATATAAAATTAGCAGCTCAAAATTTTCCTTTAACGGACTTTTATGACGTAGAAAATACATTGACACAAATCGGAATTGGCGAGGCTTTTGTCACTGCTTTGAACGAAAAGGGTATTCCTACACCGTTGGCTTACACGATGCTTCGTGCGCCACAATCTCGTATGAATGTCCTCACGCCAGAAGAATTGGATTATGTGGTAGATACTTCTGACCTTGTGGATAAATACAACGAGGTGGTCGATAGAGATTCCGCTTATGAAATTTTGACAGGAAAACTCAACGATGCTGCTGGCGAAACAACTACCGAAACGGAAGCGCAACCTGAACCAGAATCGCAAGAGCCAAGTATGTTTGACAAAGCAAAAGATGTCATTTCTGATGCGATGCACAGCAACATGGCTCGTCAGATTGGTCGGACTTTGGCGCAAGAGGTTACACGTGGTTTGTTGGGTGTTTTAGGGCTTGGAGGAAGGAGGAGATAGGGGATTTTTTAGTTAAAATGAATAATTCATAGTTATAATCTACTTGTTTTTTAATTTTTATATAATGTAAAATATTTAATGCGAAAAAATATCATCAAACTAATATTTAAAGTAGCAAAAGAAAAAGATGCTTTTAATCAATTAGAAAAATATTTAAACTCATTGAGTAAACAAGATTTGAGTGAAAATCTGATGCAATGTGGCGTGCTACCAGAAATGTTTGAGCATGATAGTTCTGAGGAAAAACTATGGGCAAAATTTTCAGATATTATGCTTGCAAGAGCATTAAATTTTCTTGATATTGAAGCACAAGTATTGGGTGCAAGAAGTAACTCGGCAGATGTTTTTGGAAAAGCAAGAACTTATACTTTGGTTGGAGATGCCAAAACATTTAGACTTAGTCGGACTGCAAAAAATCAAAAAGATTTTAAAGTAAATGCACTCGATAATTGGAAACAAGACAACAACTATGCGATGCTTTTAGCTCCTTTATTGCAATATCCTACACGAAAAAGCCAAATTTATGCGCAAGCCATCGATAAAAATGTAGCCTTAATTTCTTATACCCATCTTCAATTTTTAGTAGATTTTTATCAAAATCAATCGCTTCAGCCCATTTGGGACGTTGGCAAAAAGTTATCGAAAACAGCGAAAACAGAACACCAAAACTCAGATAATTATTGGAAATCTATTGATGAAGCATTTGTTTATGTAGTTGGAAAACAATTATCAGATTTACAATTGTATAAAGAATTAGAGATTAAAAAAACAAAAGAATTGGGAAAAGAAGGAATAGTTTTTTGGGAAGAAAAAATAATATCTTTTCAAAAATTGTCCAAAGAAGAAGCTATAAAATTGCTTATAAAATCAGAAAAAATAGAAACTAAAATAAAAACAATTATAAAAGCAATTAACATAAAATAAAATATGAACGAGCAATATCTTAATACGATTACCAATGCTGATTGCTTAGACCATTTAGCTTTTTTAGAAAAAGAGAGTATTGATTTATTTCTTTCTGACATTCCTTATGGTATAAATCTTGACGAATGGGATGTTTTGCACAATAACACAAACTCTGCACTTCTTGGACAATCGCCAGCACAGTTAGGAAAAACAGGATTTAAAAGAAGAGGAAAACCCATTAATGGTTGGAGTGCTGCAGATAGAAATAGTGGCAAGGAGTATCAAGAATGGTGTGAAAGCTGGGCTAAACTAACCTTTCCTGTTATGAAAGAAGGTGCTTCGGTTTTTGTTTTTGGAGCGAGAAGAACTTTACATAGAGCAATAAATGCCTTAGAAGATAGCGGATTTTTACTAAAAGATATTTTAGCTTGGAAAAAAACATCTGCACACCACAGAGCGCAACGTATTTCAGGTATTTTGGAAAAGAGAGGTCTGGAAGAAGAGGCTGCCGAATGGGAAGGTTGGCGTTTGGGTAATCTTGCTCCGATATATGAGCCAATTGCTTGGTTTTTCAAACCTTATAAAATTACGATAACAGATAATATTTTAAAAAATAGCGTAGGTGCAATTAACATTGAGGCGTGTAAAATAAATGGGACAAGTCCTACAAATTTATTAGAATTTGGATTTAATTCTTCCGAAGAAAAAATCCACGAAGCTCAGAAACCATTAGAATTAATTGAGTTTTTAATAAAATTAACTACTAAAGAAAATCAAATTATACTCGACCCATTTATGGGAAGTGGTACAACTGCTGCTGCTGCAAAAAAACTCAACCGACAATTTATTGGTTTTGAAATAGATGAAAATTATACGTCGTTTGGGAATAAAAGAACAGCAAACATTTTTAGTCAAAAAAGACTAAAAATACAAGAAGATGTTGCAGAAATGACTTTATTTTAAGGTTTTTCCATTAAAAAACAAAAATTTATAAAATATTTTTTCTACATGAAAAAACCCGTTGGCGTTTTAGGCGCAGGCAGCTTTGGAACTGCAATTAGTGGACTTTTGGCAAAAAACAATGATGTTTTGTTGTTTAGTCGAAGAAAAGAAGCCGTGGAACAAATCAACAAAAAGCACGTGAGCTATGGGTCTATTTTGCCTGATAATGTAACTGCTACGGATAATTTGCAAGAGATTGCAGAGCGTTGTGACGTGATTTATCCTATCATTCCTTCGAGTGCTTTTCGTCGGACAATGCGCTCGCTTGCGCCACATTTGCGCCCTTACCATATTTTGATTCATGGTACAAAAGGCTTCGATACGGGCGATATTACGGACGAAATGCTCAAAACAACGACCCTTTCTCGTGCTGATGTACATACGATGAGTGAGGTTATTTTGCAAGAAACTGTTTGTTTGAGAGTGGGTTGTCTTTCTGGACCAAATTTGGCAAAAGAAATTATTGCAGGTCAGCCGACCGCTGCTGTTGTGGCAAGTCGTTTCAAGGAAGTGTTCACAATCGGCAAAGAAAATCTCGAAAGTGACCAATTTCATATTTTTGCTTCCGATGATTTGCTCGGTGCAGAGCTTTCTGGCGCTTTAAAAAATATTATTGCAATAGGTTCTGGAATTTTGGGCGGACTTGGTATGGGGCGTAATCTTCAAGCCATGCTTATCACTCGTGGTCTGACAGAAATGATTTATTTTGGGCAAGCAATTGGAGCGAGCAACGAGGCATTTTTTGGAACGGCTGGTATCGGTGACTTGGTAGCAACTGCAACTTCTACGAGTTCTCGAAATTATTCTTTTGGCGAAAAAATCGCCCAAGGCATGACACTCGAACAAATCAATGCGCTGATGCCTGAAACTGCCGAAGGTGTCCGTACGCTCCGCATCGCAAAACAACTGGCTCGTCATTATAAAATACGTGTTCCGATTACCGAAATGTTGTACAAAATCGTTTTTAATAATTTAGATGTGAGAAAAGCATTAGATTATTTGATTACGTATCCTTATGACAAGGATGTAGATTTTATGTAGAAAAAGCCTAATAAAACCTATGAAAATATTTCAAAATTATATCAATGGCGTTTTTCAAAATGCTGTAAATCAAGAAGTTATAGCAATTTTTGAGCCAGCAACAGCAGAAGTATTTGCAACTATTCCCAACTCGGATAAAGCAGATGTTGCGCTCGCTTGGGCTGCCGCAAAAGCCGCTTTTCCAAGTTGGTCTGCGACAAGTTTGGAAGAACGTCATGATTTTTTGATAAAAATAAGTAACGCTATTTTAAACCGTTTAGACGAATTTGCAGAAGCCGAAAGCCGTGATAATGGCAAACCTATCTGGCTCGCAAAACAAGTTGATATTCCTCGGGCAGCACAAAATTTCAAATTTTTTGCAAGCGCTATTATGCAGTTTGCGAGCGAGAGCCACGAAATGCCCAACGAAGCCATCAACTATACGCTGCGAAAACCCATAGGCGTGGTCGCTTGTATTTCGCCATGGAACTTACCACTTTATCTTTTTACTTGGAAAATCGCTCCCGCATTAGCGGCTGGAAATTGCGTAATTGCAAAACCTTCGGAAGTTACGCCTTACACAAGTTACTTATTATCAACGATTTGTGAAGAAATTGGTTTACCAAAAGGCGTTTTAAATATTTTGCATGGCGATGGTTTGAATTGTGGAAAAGCAATGGTAGAACATCCCGAAATCAAAGCAATTTCTTTTACAGGAAGCACTCGTGCAGGTCGTGACATCGCTGCAATAGCTGCGCCAATGTTCAAAAAAATATCTTTAGAATTAGGCGGAAAAAACCCTATTTTAATTTTTGACGATTGTAATTATGAAGAAATGCTGACTACTACGGTGCAGTCTTCGTTCCGAAATCAAGGACAAATTTGTCTTTGTGGTTCACGGATTTATGTCGAAAAAAGCATTTACGAAAAATTTAAGAAAGACTTCATCGAAAGAGTAAAAGCACTAAAAGTTGGTGATCCAAATGATGCCAGTTCTAACCTCGGAGCAATCGTTTCTAAGGTTCATTTTGAAAAAATAATACACCATATTGAGTTAGCAAAACAAGAAGGTGGTACACTACTTTGTGGTGGAAAAAGTGTACAAATCGAAGGTAGATGTAGCGAAGGCTGGTTTATAGAACCGACCGTTTTTGAAGGTCTTTCTAATTCTTGTAGAACCAATCAAGAAGAAATTTTTGGACCAGTTGTAACGATACAATCCTTTGATAATGAGGAAGATGCGTTACAAGAAGCCAATGATATTGAATATGGTTTAGCTGCCGTAGTTTGGACAGAAAACTTGCGTCGGGCGCATCGTTTGGCAGCTAATCTGGAAACTGGAATTGTTTGGATAAATTGCTGGATGTTGCGTGATCTACGTACACCTTTTGGTGGTGTAAAAAACTCAGGCATAGGTCGAGAAGGCGGTTGGGAAGCACTCCGTTTTTTTACGGAAACTAAAAATGTAACGATACGGTATTGATAATGGGGCGACGGCTATACGTTCGATGAGCTACATGGCTATTATATTTTGTTCGATGGGTATAACACATCGCTAATATATTTCGCCCTTTCAGGGCTTTTCCAACATTTAGCCATGAAAGGGCGCAATATATTAGCGTAGGGTATAACATTACGAACATTACGAACATTACGAATATTACGAATATTATATTTTAAAATTTCACATCCAATCTACCGCTAATATTTAGAGGAGCTTCCATAATTGCTGGACGAATAGTATAAGCCTCGTTTGTAAGATTTTTTACGAGTAAAGAAAGTTTAAAATATTTTAAAAATTCATAACCTGCACGAATATCATAGATGGTAAAGCCTTGGTTGTTATCTGTACGGTATTTTTTCAAACCAGGTACAATAAGGTTAAATGCGGCATCGATGTTTTCTATATTGCTCAAATAATTAGCAGAAACACCAAAAGATATACCTTTATAGGTTGCTTCAGCATCAAATTTTAAGGTTTCTTTGTTTCGGTATTTCAAAATATTATAGTCCACACTGATACTTTTTTTATCTACTTTTGTAAAATCGATAAATTTAGGGTCGATATAGGTGTAACCTGTGAGCAACGCAATATTAACGTTTCCTATTTTTCCAGTACCTGCAATACTTGCCTCTATGCCTTTTATGCGTGTGTTGCCTACGTTTTGCGATTGAAAAGCAGCATTTTTTACAAAAACAAACTCCATCATATTTTGATATTCTGTCCAGAAAGCAGCCACATCTACAAAACCTGTCCATTGACCAATTTTCACACCTTGTTTGATACCTATTTCACTACTCCAACCTGTTTCAGACCTTAATTTTACATTTGGAATCAGGAAAGTAGGACCAAAAGTGCTGCGTACAAATTTTTCGGCAATAGAAGGAAAACGATAACCTTGCCCAAATGAGCTGCGTACAAAGGTATATTTTGCCAATTGATAATTAAGACCAATACGAAAAACAGGTTTGCCCTCCTTGGTAACACCGCCTGGGATAGTATCAAAAAGCTGAACGCCCTTTGCCAGTTGTATCAATTCTGGAGAGTTAATTACGTTTCGTTCGTAGCGAAAACCAGTAGAAATATTGAGCTTTCCAATTTTTTTATCCGCTTGAATATAAGGTGCAATATTGGTTGCAGTAAAAGTATAACCACCATACAAATCTGCTTTTACATAGGTTTTACTGGCTACAAAACCTGCCGTCGTAATGAAATCTTTACCCCAATCTTTTTGTATTTGATACTCGCCATAAGTAAGCGAAGAAGTAGCTTGCGTACCGCCAGTTGCTTGATTATCAACACTATAGAAACGTCCGAGCAACTTGTGTTTAAAGCCATTTTTATCATAATAACTCACATAAGGATCTATCGAGTAGCGTTTTCTTTTATTAAAAATATAAGTGCTTGGACTGCCTTCATACACGCCGTCTGCACCATTTTTCCAGTAAAAAAAGTAGTTCGCTTGCCCAACATTTATATTGGTATTTGCACCAATTACAAGACGGTCGTTTACGTGATAACGTGTCCCGATATTAATGCGACTGAGCGTATCACTTGTACCCGAATTAAAACTTTTGGTCGCTTGCCAAGCTCCTCCTAAGACCAAATCTAATTTTCCGATTTTTCGACGATGCGAAACCGTAAAACCTGCCGTGTAAGGTTGTGCTTTGTCTTTCCACCAAATTTGGGCAGTGTCCAGAGGATTTCTGTAAGAAGTATAATAAGAAGCGAATTGCGTGATAGGCTTCGTTTCAGCGTAAGCCGTGCGGATATTTACTACGCCATTGAGTGCCGAAGAGCCGTATAGAGCCGAAGCTGCACCTTTCAAAACTTCGATTTGTCCGATGGTTTCTACCTGAAAATCGCTCCAATTCGGCGAGCCAGCATCGGCTTGAAGTGCTGGAATATCGTCCACCAAAATCAGCACTCGTGAGCCTGCACCATACGTAAAACCTGAGCCGCCACGAATATTGGGTTGTCCACCAACAATCGTAAAACCTGGTACTTTTTCAAGTACCTTGTCCACGCTTTGCGAATTATTACTTTGAATAAACGAAGGTTTTAGGACATCCATCGAAATGGTTACTTCTCCGATAGGTTTTTCAAATTTCCCGCTTGTGACGGTTACGGTATTTAGAAAACTTGTACCTTCTTCGAGCTTAAAATCAAGTATTTCAGTCGTTTTTTCACGTAACACAACTGTTTTTTTCAAAGTATTGAAACTTACATACGAACATTCTACTTGATACGTACCAGCTTTGAGCGTGATTTCGTATTTTCCGTCTGTGCCGCTTGCAATAATTTTATTGCCAATTTTTAGCGTGGCAGCAATTAGAGCCTCTCCGTTTGCATCAGTTACAACCCCTTTCAAAGTAGCATTTTGAGCAACTACAAATTGAGCAAAACAGATAAAAATAATAAAAAAAGCTAAATTTACTTTTTGAATTTTGGCTAAATACATCATTGTATATTGATTTTAAAAATAAAATAAAGTTTTTGA
>JANMGN010000813.1:0-10260 GCA_031374645.1 Chitinophagales bacterium
AAAAAAGAGGAAGACTTTAATGTACTCAATATCAGCAAATTGCAAGATAGTAAAAGCTTAGCATGTACGTTGGGAGTTCCTGCTCACAACAAAACTGACGTAAACCAAAGTAGTTTTTTATGAAAAAAGTCGTTTTTGCTAAACAAAGAGCTATCAGCTAAGCTTTTACATAAGATATAATAGCAACGTTTATTTCAACTTACCAAGTAGTTGATATTTTCAAAATTAAAATTCGTGTTTCAAAAATGAAATTTGAGCGAAGCGAAAAAAAAACAATTTGTCTATGAATATCATAAATTATTTACAAAAATTTGATAATCAATATTTTACGCATTGCAAAAATGCTTTAATCGCAAAAATTGACATCATTGAACTTGATTTTTCGCATGGCGAAACCGACCGCACCAACTTGCTTTTTGTAGAAAAAGGCGACCTTTCGTTTGAAGCTGCTATCGCAATGCTCACGATGCGCTACAAAATGCACGGTGAGGAATGGAACGATTTTGCAGCTTACACACAAGCCGATATTGAGCCTTGGATTGGTTTTTTGGAAGACGATTATCAAGATACAGTCTATAAAAACGATGTTAAAGTGACGACTTACATTGACGATTACATGGTAAAACGCATTGAAAAGGATACTGTTGTGAAAGACATTTTTTTGAATGGTAAAAAAATAAGTTTAGCGAAATATGGCAAAGTAAATCCGCTTTTTCAGATGATTTTCCAAGTATCCGAAACGCAATATAAAGGCTTACAAACTGAATATTACATCGAAACAAGTCAGCATTATGCATTGCTGCATTGGTTTACAACGGCTTGATTCTTTATTTTACAATCTACTTTCTATCATTTTTCTACAAAAATCATTTACTGCATCGGGTACTTCTAATGGGCTAACGTGACCGCCTTTTACGATTTGTGTCGCAACTTTTGGTGGCGTACCAATACAATCTTCTTTGCTTCTTAGCGCAAAAGTAGGCTTGGGAAAGTGCAAAAAATTGGATTGCGACGTTGCCAAATATCAAAGTGGTTATGAAATAAAAATAAATAAACGAATAAATGGAAAAAATACTAAAACAACTAATCAATAACTATATTTCGCCTTTCCTTCGGGCGCAAGGATTCAAGCGTAGAGGCAATAGTTGGTATCGCAAAAATGACGATTTTACGGTCAGTTTTACGATGCCCGTTGATTTGGAATATACCAACGAAGGTGCAATTTTTTATCTGCGTTGCGGTGTCTATTCTGATGAATTGGCTACAATGCTGGGCGAGGAAATCAAGGCTTTTCCGAAAGGTTATGACTATATTTTTCACTACGCTATTCAAGATATTTTTCCGCCAAATGAAGACGTTTTTCATGCGCATCGCAATGGCGAAAATGAAGAAACTATCCATGAATTGAAGAAAAATATCACAAAATCGCTTGATTTTATAGCAAATTTGAAAAGTGTAGATGCTCTTATGGATTACTGCGCTGAGCATAATTATTTGGTGCATCACGACGAAATTATGCGCTATTTTATCATCAAAAAAGACGAAGAAAAGTTGCAAAAATATATGCTCAAAATCAAAGAAAAACTACAACGCATTTCTGATAGAGCCTTTGAGAGTTATACCCAAAAGTCATTGAAATTGAAGGCGGAATACAACTTTTCATCATAATTAAAATCACTTAAAACGCATATTTTTTACCATTTCCAACGCCTCATTTTTGTATATTTCGTCTGTTTGATAACTCGTTCTGTTCACAACAATAATGTACAGATTAAGCCCATTTTCCAAAGGCGAAATTAGCGTTTTTTCCCATTCATATTCGTTCATTTTAGCCTCAAATTTCAAGTCAATGTGTTGAAAATCAACGACTTTTGTCGCACTCCGATATTCAAAATATTCCTTGGTAGTGCGTTTGGTTAGTCCAATATGGATTTCTCCTTTTTGCAGCCAATTGGTTGAGATAAGCAATTGTTTTCGATACATAGAAAGCAGTCCAAAATCAAGTTCACCGTCTTTAAAGTTTATTGCCCAATCTTTATCTGATAAAGATTTGCCTTGTTTGATTTTCGGGTATTGCTTACATTCCAAAATCCAGTTTTCGGGTTCTTCAAAATGAATTTTGGCAACTGAATTATCATAATTTACCCGTTTTCGCAAGTCTTTTTCTTCAAAAACCAAAGGTTGAGCCATGAAATTTAAGTCACTCGACAAAATTTTTCTACCGACGATTTCATCGCAATACGGCAAATCGTAGGTATCATCGGGCAATTTAAAAAAGCGATTGTCCTTGATTTTACTTTCGTCAAAAACAAATTTATACGGTATTTGATTACTTTGTTCATCGTATTTGAAGTCCTCTAATTGGCTTTTTTCTCTATTCAAACAATCATTGTTGGATAGGAAAAGCCAAGCAAAATAGGGTACATCGTTGATGGTTGCGGGCAAGAGTACAGTTCCTTCAAAAACTGCTATATCGAAGTAGTTTTTAAATTTTTCACTTACAAAATATGCGCCCGCAGGTGCTTGTATAAAGTCTTTTTTGAGTACCTTGTTGGTTCTTAATTTCAAATGAATTGGTTCATAATCGTTTATAGATTTTGTACCTTTGGCAATTGCGCTCAAAATACTCCAATCTACGGCTTCATTGAGTTTGCCGTATAGCGACGTTTCGTTGTAGTCGTCCATGGATTGCCATAATTTGAAAACATTTTTATTAGATTTTTCTCCCATAACTCAATATTTTTAATAATTTTGTGTTCAAAATAATAATATGAAACACGTTTTTACTACTATAAGTAGTTGGGCTAAAATAATCATAATTTTTTAAAGGGAAGTCATTGTAAAATAACAACGTAACTTCCTTAATTTCTCCTTTCCCTTTGGGGAAGGTCGGGATGGAGCTTTCTTATGTTATTTTATAACGACAAAAGATGACCGATTATTTCTATACGCCTACTTGATGGACAAATACATTGCTCTATTTTTCAAAGCAAATGGTTTTGAAACCAAAGATATCAATTCTGAAACGAATAAAACGCTTGGCACAGAAAATTTTTATTTTTTCAAAATAGCCGACGATTTTAATCGTAATTTTTATTTTGAAACGAATTAGGATAATTCAGTCGAAAAATACGAATTTAAACTTGATTTTGGCATTTATCCTTACAATTTTTATGAAAAAATCAGTTTTCCGACTTTTGATGATGCCAATGGCTTGGGCTGTACGTTCAGTTTGACAGGCAAAAGTATGCACGATAATGGGGAGTATTATTACTCAATTACATCCGAAACAGACGAAGAAGCATTCGCAGAACGTTTTTTAGAGAACATTCAAAAAAGAAGTACAGAAACAGGTGCGGAAATCATCGCTCGCAAAACGACAAGCAACGACGATTTTTCAATTCGCTGTGCGATAATGACGAAATTTGGAAACAGTGGAAATGACAAAACAAAAATTTACTGAATATTGGGATACAAACTTCCCAAATACGCCACTAATTAATCATCTTTTTAAACACAATTTAAAAGAGAGATGGCTGCGTATTCATAGCTTACCCGAAGCAAAAAGGTATGCCGAAACTGCCGAAGAATGGGCGATTTTGTTAGCACGACAAAATACCATCTTCAGCGATTTGATGCCAAAAAATACAGAAATTTGTATCGTTTCGGGTATTTATAGCAATGAAGACAAGGAATTTGATAAGCATGTTTTTGATAAGCTACCTTATTTTAAAACGCTGATTTTCAAGGAGTTAGCGGATTTGAAAATGAACAAAATCTCAAAAGATTGGTGCGACGAAGGTGTGAGTTTCACACCTTGTTTTGCAAAAGCAATTTATACGCCAAATACTTTTGACGATATACTAAAATCTATTGCGAACGACGAGTGGCGTTTATTTTTTGTTGATACAAAAACAAACACGATTATTGCGCCTTATGACGGCGGCGTAGATATTATTTTTGCCAACGAAAATGACTTGATTTTTTATAAAAATAAGTATAAAAATTGGCTTTCGGAACGAGAAGATGGACTTTGATTATATGATTGGCATCATATTTCATGGATTTATCTATTTTTGCCATTTTTTGTAAAAACTTAGCCATAGTAGTCGGAAGCTATAGTTTCCGATAAAACTATTGCAACTTAATGCCGACAAGCTGGAGCTTAGCGATACTTTAAACTCCAAATTACCGTACGGCTAAGTTTTTATTCATTTTTAAAGAATTAAAATACGCACAGGACATAAGCGAGTTCATCAAATATTTCAATATTTTTGTGATTATTCATACGTTACTAAGTAATAATTCTATTGCAAAGATACACTATTTTTGCAGTAAATTTGATAAAAAAATGAAATTTTAACTGACTTCGCCTAATGAAACTTACCTTTGTTTTTTTAATAACACAATAGCCTAAACTAAATACTCATGTTAAAAATTTTCATCAACGAAACACCACTTTTGCTTTGTAATGAAGCAGAAGCAAAAGATTTTTCTGCCTCTCCTATACTTTTGAAAGGCAGATTTCTAAATGTCAAAATGCTACACTCGTATCTTGATATGTTGGAAAAACCGCATGATTTTGAGCAAGTTGTTATTTTTAGCGATGATTTTAAGGCTTTGAAAAAGGCTTTTATCAAACTTTTTGTCATCATAAAAGCCGCAGGAGGTCTTGTACGCAACTCAAATGATGAAATTTTGTTTATTTTTCGTAGAGGTTTTTGGGATTTACCCAAAGGAAAAATTGATGATGGCGAGAAGAAAAAACACGCAGCCGTAAGAGAAGTACAAGAAGAAACTGGCGTACAAAACATTGATTTACAAGAGCTTATCTGTAAGACGCTTCATGTATATACGCACAAAAATAAGCGTATTTTGAAAAAAACGTATTGGTATAATATGAAAACGACCGACGCTATTCTTGTTCCTCAAACTGAAGAAGATATTGAGCAAGCCGTTTGGCTTAGCGAAGCCGCTTTTTTGGGCGAACCAAGAAAAGTTTATAAGGGAATATTGGAGGTTTTAGAAAAAGCGTAAGTTGAAAAATTGTTTCACTCGTTTTTTTAGAAAATATAACACAAAATATTGATAATCAGTATTTTGTGTTTTCTTTTTTTATAGAAAGCACTTTTTTTGTTCTTGAAAATATAATAAAAAAATACGATATTTGTTTTTGTTTATTTTTCATTTTAAAAAATATAATTTTAAGAAATAAATAACGTTTATATATTAAATAAAAACAAAATATATTAATTTATGAAAAACCTTTTTACACTCCTTTTTTGCTGCTTAGTTACGTTTTCATTTGCTCAAAATATTATAATTGAGTATAAAAATCCCAATAAAATAAGCCTCTGCGATACAGTTACTTTTAGCGTGATTGCTAAAAATACTGACGTAAAAACCGCTACGAATAGTGAGGTTTATGTAGAGCTGCCCACAGGCTTTTCTTACTTAAAAAACTCCGTTACAAACGGCACGGAAAAAACTTTGACCTCGAATAAAATCTTTGATTTTGATTTTGGAAATATCGCTGGTAATTCATCTAAAACACTGACTTTCAAGGCTTTCGCAGAATGTTCAGCGTTGGAAGAACTGAATAAAGGTGTGCTTTTTACTAATGTCGTCATTGTCAGATATGGTGCGAATGAGGCTGCAATTGAGACTGCTCCTTACTTGGTAGAATCGCCTTTGCCTATCATCGTGAGCATGACCGACCCTTATATGAAAGGTGGAAAAAGCGAGGTTTTAGAACGCACAATTGTGATTGAAAATACCCGCTTGGGCGACTTGCGTTCCTTCACTTTTCAAGACAATCACGATGGCGGAATGACCGTAACTTCCGTTTCTGGAAAAACAATTTTGAGCAATCCGAAACAGTTGCATTTGTTTTTTGATGCAGCCGATTTCAAAAAAATTGGCGATGGCGACGGTATTTTTGAAACAGACGAACAAATTATCATCAAAGAAAAAATATTGGTTACAGATTGCGGAGATTTAGTACCAAAATCTACTTCAAAACTACAAATTGTTTGGGGCTGTCCGAACCAAACTTGTAATACAGAGCGTTTTACGGCAGTCGTAGATATTTTGCGTACAGATTATGTTCCAGATTTGGAATTAGAAAGTTTTTATACAGTTGCAAGAGATTATTGCGCACAAACTCCTGATATTCAAGGACTTAAAATAAAAAATATAGGCAAAGATACCGCTTTGAATGTACAGATAAAAGTGGAAAGAATTTCTAAGTATAATTATTTAGATAGAAGCTCTTTTACCTTAAAAAATGGAAATGCGACTACAAAATTAACGCCTATTTCTTTTGTTGCGAGTTCGCCTACACTTTGTCAGCCGACCGTTCCGACAGATGCGGAGGATATTCTTGCGTTGCCTAATCTTGCGCCTGGGCAAGAAGTCGTTTTGAAATGGAACTACCTGACATGTTTACCTGATTGCACTGACGCAAAACCAGTGTGGTATGCGAAAGCAACTTATCAAAAAACTTGTCCCCAATTAGAGATTGTTGCTAAGGATATTACGGTCTATCAAGAGTCTGCAAATCCTTATGTCTTTTCAAGTTATGCAAAATATAGCGTGTTAAAAGACGGAGATACGCTGAAAGCTCAAATGGTTTTTGGCATGGATTTATTCAAAGATTCAGTAGGCATAGTTTCTTTCAAATTAGATGTTCCATGCGGTATGAAATGGATAAGCGGACCACTTATTGTGGCTGGAAAAAATCCATTAACCTTTGATATTCAACAAGTTGGAAAAAATCAAATTGTTTCTGGCTCTTATAAATTGCCTTTACCAGATTCGGCAATAGGTAATTATCAATTGCGATTTACTTGTGATGCCGACTGCCAAAAAGGAGCTGAAAATTATATTGTCCCTGTAACAGATTGTACTGATTTTTTAGCCTTGAAAGGAGATTATTTTACAGATGAAGCATTTTTAAAAATGACTTCTAATATCAAAATATTTGAAGGAGCTGGCTGCGGAATCAATGGCTGTGATGAGCCGCTTTTAAGTTTCGACTGTACCAAAAACAGCATAAAATTTGATACATTACAAGGTTATTCTTCAAGTAATGTAACTTTTGAAAGAAGTAGTTTGGGGCTTCCTGATAATAATGACGACCGAGTTGCTGACGGAAATACTTCGCTTGATTTATCAAAAATTCGCCGTGACCACTTTGTCACGGGCGATGCAGCCGCCTATACCATGAAAAGCAAATTGATAGCCCAAAATGGTATAGATAATTTTCAATTTGCAAAAATAAATATCTTATTTGAATGGCGAGTGAGTGATTTTAATACAAAGATATATGGTTCAGTTCCTTTTCCTGTGGTACAAGATATATTCAAATCACAAAATCTTGTATCTACAAATAATAATCTACAAGTCTTTGACAAAAAAAATAATAAATATTACAATTGTACTTTGCCTAACAGTACAGATTTTGAAAATAGTATAAATTTAAAGTATCTCAATACTGCTCCTACGCTTTCAAAAGATTTGATTTTTCACGTCTGGAATACTTACGAATTGGATTCAAAAACATTACTCGGGTTACCTCCCAATTATAGTTTTTCTGATGGAGATAGTATTTTATTGGCTGGGAAATATTTTATAAAACTTGCACCTCATGATGGTACAAATAAAGCACCTGCTGCAATGTCTATGCGTTTTAATGCGGGTACTACCTTGTACAATGACGTAAATTACAAAGAAAAAAATCGATTTTGTGCAGGAAATTATCTTCCTTTTCATGTTTCAGGCTTGGGCATATATCAGACTTTTCCAAATTACCCTTTGTTAGATTGTCAGCCAACGAACAATAGTAGTTTGGTGTTTACATTTGGTGTAATAAAAGAATTTAACAATTTTTTCCCTTATGAATTTAGAACTTTTGCCAAAATTCCTACCTTGGAATTATCCTATGGAAGTCCTTTTGATTTTTTATCCGCAAAAGTAAAAACATGGAAGACACAAGGCGGGCCAAACTATTTTAGTAATGAAAACATTGTAATAACTAATCCTTCGCTAAGCATATATGCTCTTGATTTGCTGCCTTTTCAGATTGTACCACAAGACGAAGGTTTTACCGTAGAAATCGAAAATACTTTTCAGTCAAAATGCTTAGAAAATATTGATGGAAAGTTAAGTTGTACGTATAATATCTATCCTAATAATGACGGTATAGCTGAAGGGAAAATTACTTACATAAACTTAAATACTTTTTCTCTTGATTATAATAAGCTGACTGTCAATAATTTATATACTGAATACAATAGTTTTGACAATACCGCACTTTGGGAACTTTCGTACAGCAATCCTTCAAAATACAATACGCCAAATACTTATTTGTATTTTTCAAATGCGAATGGATTACAAGATGTAAAAGTTGTAAATAAAACGACAGGCAATGAAATTTTACCGCAAAATGGCTTGTATTATTTGCCTGATGTTGCGCCAAATGGCTCTTATAATATTTTGATTTTAGCCATAAATAAAACTTGTGATGAAGCAAAAATAGATGTAAATTATGGTTGGAATTGTACTAAAATAAATACTATTGCGGAAAAAAGTTGTTTGGAAAAAAAATATACTTTGTATGTCAGTCCAACGCCTGGCGAAATCGAGTTGCGCATAGAAAATCCAAAAGACACAACCAAAATGTGTGAACCTACGAGTTATTTTAACATAGATATTCTCTCTGTTCGTTTCGGTTCTGTGTTTAATCCGACGGTAAAACTGACACTTCCGCAAGGACTGTCTGTTCAGCCTGGCTCTTGCCAAATAGCTTATCCAGCGAATAGCAATAATTTTGTGAATGTCGCTGACCCAAACACTTTGCCAAGTGGCGGATTGGGTTGGAATTTGGCAGATTTAATCACAAAAATACAGCAAAACGGTTTGGCTGGTATTGGTCAAAAACCCAATAATGCCGTTCGTTTGCGTTTTAAAATGCTAACAAAATGTGGTTTTTCGGCTGGAAAAAACTTCTCTGCCAAAGTAGAAGGTTTTGAGGTTTGTGGTAAAAAAACAAATGAACTCACACGGGCCTTTAAGCCGATTTTCTTACAAGGTGTCACGCCATTGTACAACACAAAAGTTTTTTTTAAACCATTGTACGCAGGTCTTTTAAAATGTGACCAGACGGCAAAATTCAGCATAAGAGCTGTACCGAACGGTTATACAGGCAGCAAAGATTCTATCTATGTTTATTTGCCTTTGCACGTTGAATATTTGAGTTTTGATGTGGTCAATAATAATTCTCCAACAGCACCTCCATTTCAAGAAATCATTAATAATCAGCGAGTTATAAAATGGAAAATTCCGCAAGGTGTTGGGCCAGGTGCGTATATTGGCATTGTGATTTATACCAAAGGCTGGGGCAAAAACGCTTGTAAAAATGATGAAATTTTGGTAAAAACCATTCAGCGACAAGAAACTACTTGTGTTACAAATAGCGAACTTTGTAGCGTGAGCAACATCACAGGCGAAAGCAATTCGCTTACTATTGCGGTAGCACACCCGAGTTATGAAATTTCAGGTGTGGCAGTTTCTTACAAAGATTTCAATCTTGATTTTTCTATAAATGTGAAAAATTTATTGTCCGCAGATAGCGTAAAAGGTATGATTTTAGATCTTTATGCTGATGTAAATAACAACCAAATATTTGACAAAGGAGTGGATTTATTTTTAGGAAATGCCTTTATTGATTTAGCCTTTCCGAATGGAAAAACGCAACCAGTCGTTGGTAAAATTAGCACAGGACAAATTGACGACTACCTTTGTAATTTACTGTTAGTTTTGGACAAAGACCAAAATTGTGGCTGCCAAAATGCTTCTATTCCCATAAAGGATATTTTAGTGGAAAAGAAAGCACTCGCAGTTTGTTCTACAACTAATACGCCGATTGGGTTAAATACACAACCTGGATTTACCTATGAATGGATACCAGCGCAAAATCTGAGTTGTAAGGATTGCGCAAAACCTAATTTTTCATTTACCAATAATGGCAATGTAAATGAAAATTTCACTTATTTGCTCATGGCAAAAAATGGCGATTGCTCTGCGAGTTTAGTGCAAAAAATTAGTGTTTTTCCAAATCCAAAAATCACTACTATTGACCCAGCTATTTGCAAAGGAGCTTCTGTTATTTTAAACGCAACACAAGGAGTAAGCTACAATTGGTCAGGAAATGGCATTGTTTCGCCAGATAAACAAAGCCAAACGGTTTCGCCTACGCAA
>JANMGN010000848.1:0-25605 GCA_031374645.1 Chitinophagales bacterium
GGTGTTTCAAGATTCAGCAAATATTGTGCGTTTTGTGGTCGCAAGCAATCAGTTTATTCGTACTAATAACCTGACTATCAATCAGATACTAAACCTTTCGCCTAAAAATATTTGGAATAAAGATACTTCTTTTTTGAAAAAAATGCTTTGCCTTTTCGCTACGGAGAGCGCTTTGCAAATACAACGAAAAGTAAAATTAGGAACAAGTGTTTCGCCTTGGAATCCATTTGAGCAATTATCAATTACAGATACTTCATTGGTGGCGTATGCTACAAATATTCGTAATATTTTATTTTTTAATAGAGGAAATATTCGTTACGATTTTCAGTTGGGTGCTACGGATAACAGCAGTCGAAATATTTTGACCACAGGTTATGACATTCGACAACAACAAGAGAATTTTTTTAAAATGCGCCTAAATTTTTCTCAGAAAACGATGTTTCGAGCCAATTTTTCACGTGTTTTGAAAGTAAATGAAAGCGAATTTTTTAAAAATAGAAATTACAAGATATATACTTTAGCGAGCGAAGGAGAGGTTAATTGGCAGCCAACAAGGGATTTTCGATTGAAAATAGCCTACAAATACAGCCAAAGTTTAGATACTTTGGACAAAAAAGAAACGGCAAAAAGCAACGATTTAAACACCGAAATCACATACAATAAATCTGTAAAAACGTCTATTCGAGGCAAATTTTCGCTTATTGGGATAAATTACGTTGGCGAAAAAAATACAGCTGTGCAATATGCTATGCTCAATGGTTTACAAAATGGAAAAAATTATCTTTGGGGCTTACAAATTAATCAAGCACTAAACAAAACGCTACAACTCGAACTCCGTTATGAAGGTCGAAAAACAGGCGATGTACGGGTGGTGCATACTGGAAATATGTCAGTACGAGCAGTATTTTAAAAAAAATGGCTACTTTTTGAGTAGCCATTTTTTTATTTCAATTTTTAAATATCCAACAAAAGCGTTGTTGGGTCTTCTAAGTATTTCTTCAATTTTACCAAAAACGTAACCGACGAACTTCCGTCAATCACACGGTGGTCATAAGACAATGCCAAATACATCATCGGACGGATTTTTACTTCGCCATTGATAGCCATCGGGCGTTGAATAATAGCGTGCATTCCCAAAATCGCTGATTGTGGTTCGTTGATAATTGGTGTACTCATCATAGAGCCAAAAACACCTCCATTCGTGATGGTAAATGTACCGCCTTTCATTTCGTCAAGCGTGAGTTTTCCGTTGCGAGCCTTGTCTGCCAATGCTTTGATAGCCAACTCAATCTGAGCAAAATTCATAGATTCACAATTGTGAACAGGCGGAACGACCAAGCCCGTAGGCGTAGAAATCGCAATCGAAATATCTGCAAAATCGTGATAAATGATTTCATCACCATCAATTTGAGCGTTTACCTCTGGTATTTCCATCAATACTTTTGCACAAGCTTTTGCAAAAAGCGACATAAAACCAAGTTTTACGCCATATTTTGCTACAAAACGGTCTTGATATTTGTCACGCAAAGCCATCACTTCTGTCAAATCTACTTCATTGAAAGTAGTAAGCATCGCAGTATTGTTTTTTGCAGAAACCAAGCGTGTTGCAATCGTACGACGCATACGTGACATTTTTTCACGACGAGTAGTACGACTAAAATCACTCTTTGTTGTTTCGCTTGTAACGACAGTCGGAGGGGTTTTTTCAGCAGCAGGAGCTGGTTTATTAGCAACTGCTTTTTGAGCATCTTCTTTTGTAATACGACCATCTTTACCTGAGCCACTGACTTCCGAAGCTGATACATTACCTTCAGAAAGGATTTTCCCCGCAGCAGGCGAAGGGTGTCCCGTAGCATAATTTGCGGTATTCGCAGCAGGTGCAACCGTTGGCGCAGCCTCTTTTTTAGGAGCTTCAGCAGGTGCAACAGGCGAAGGCGCACTTGCAGCCGCAACGTCTGTATCTATATGAGCAATCACTTCGCCAATTTTCACGTCAGTACCCGCTTTTACCAAGATTATTAATTTTCCAGCAACTTCTGCATAAAGCTCTTGCGTTGCTTTGTCTGTTTCAAGGTCACAAAGGTGATCGTCCCTTTTGACTATATCTCCATCTTTTTTAAGCCAAGTCGCAAGCGTCGCTTCGGTTACAGATTCTCCTGCATTGGGAATTACGATTTCTATTAATGCCATAATTATTTACTATTTTTTACAAAAAATGATTTTGCAAAGGTATGTGTTTTTTAAAAAATATGTCAAGTTATTTTGCTAAAAAAACATGAATTTTCGGAGTTTCTTCTTTTTTTCCTTCGTTAGAAATATAAAGTGTAGCGTCTGCATCAAAAATAATACCTTCTGGTTGCGGATGTATCTTTTTTTGCAATTTTTCGATACCTTTAATTCTTCCCAAAGCATCGGTCAATACCAATATTTTTCCAACAGAAGACAATATGTAGTAATCGCCTGTTTTGGGATGAATAGCTATGGCAGAAGGCCCGAAATTAAATTCTGCTTCTGTAGCTTCAAAAAATTTCTTAAACTCCTCTTTATCAGCATTTTGTGAAGTCAAATAGGCTTGTATTTGTTTCAAATTTATTTCAAAAACAGGTGCTGTTGCGTATTGTTTTGTTTTTAAATCAAAAGACCAAATTGCTCTGCTAAACGGGTCACTTGTTGTGCCTTTACAAGCGATAAGTAAGCGATTATTTTTAGCATCGTAACAAAGTCCTTCGGTGTCGGCTGTTTTTTGTAAGGGTGTTTTGTCAAAAACCGTTACTTTAAGATTTTTTTCGTCTTGTACATTTTCTATTGCCGAAATAACGCCTTTGCTTCGGAGGACATAAACAGTTTCTCCGACAGTAGCTAAATCTTCAAAATCGCCACCATCGGCTTTAAATGTAATTTGTTTTTCGATTGTACCGTCATTTTTATTTAGCCAAAATAAAATACCAGCTTCGTCTTGCAAAGTTAAAAGCGATTTATTATCGCTTGAAAAAGCTAAACCTGATATTTCTTGTAAAATCGGTTGTTGAACGCTGTATGATTTGGCAGGTTTATTCAAAGAATACATAATATTAGGGTCTCCGTTTGTAGTAGAAACGGTACTTTGACATGATAAAATGACCAAAAAAGTGGATAAAAAAGATTTGATTATCAAAATAATATGGTTTTAGTTTTTGAAAAATAAAAATTAATAAGTGGGCGTATAGAAATAATCGGTGATTTTTTTGACATTGTAAAACGCCATAAGTAAATGACTACAAGGAAGTTACGTTGTTATTTTACAACGACTTCCCCTTAAAAAAATTATGATTATTTTAGCCCAACTACTTATGCACTATTTTAGAGCAATTTTTTTAAAAATCCGTTCCCAAAGAAATATACTTTATTGGTTTCTGAACTACTCGAGTTTCTATTCCAAAAGCGTAGTCAAATTTCAAGTAATAGCCCATAAGTGTCGTGCGAACACCTACACCATAACCAGCCACAACAGGATCTTTGAAATAATTAACTTTTAGTTTAATAGGGCTTTTCGGATCGTCTGGAATATAAACGGTATTCAAAGGATTTTCATTGCTGAACAAATCTCTTCCGTGCCAAGCTGTTCCCGCATCAAAAAAAGCAACTGTCTGAAGATTTTTTAACCAATTCACCTTTACATTTGGTAAAATATATTGTGTGATAGGTATGCGAAATTCAGCGTTGAAAAGCAATACGGAGTTTCCATTTCTTATATTTTGACCAAAGCCACGCATCTGATTTGCAGGTTGTACGAAAGCGTAATTTCCTGATGGTAAGCTCAAATTATTGGGCGTTGGGAAGCGCAGCATACCTTCTACTCCACCCAATACGTAGAGCATTTTTTCAGAACCAAAAGAGGTCGCTCCTGCTGCACGCAAAGCCAAAATAGAGCGACGGTCAAGTCGCTGATAGTGACGAACATCAAAGCCTAAAACGCTCATAAAACCATTTTTTAGGTTAAAAGCTGGATCATCTACAAGTTGTATGCGCATCCCTTTTACCATTTCGCCATAAAATTTCATACGTGAGCCAGACCAGAGATTTGTACCGATTTGTAGCGCATTATCGTAGATGTATTCTGCTTTTATGCCTACTCGTTGTTCGTTTCGTGCAGGTAATTTTAACGTAGTAGCATCTGTTGCAAGGTAAATTAATTTATCCAAACGAACAGACGAAGTAAGGCGCAAACTCGAATAAATATCCCAAGGGTAACGCAATTCAAATTCTCCAATATCAGAAATCAAGCGTGATTTTCGGGCTTCATTGAAATAAGAATTGGTATAAGAATTTACACGATGATAATAAGTATATTTTTTATCAAACTTTTTCTTTTTTGCCCAATAAGTAGCATAATATTCTTTGGAATTATAATCTGTATTTTGCTGATTATTAGGGTTTGCAGAGCCATTTACAATGGTGCTTGTCGTGTTGTTAAAAGCATTGAAATTTCCACCAATAAAGAAAGAAAATCTTGCCCCAATTTCTAAAGTATGGTCTTCCAAAAGGTCTTTGAAAACGAATTTTGAAAGTAAACCCGTCGGCGGCGCACTAAAGCCTCCTGCAAAAATTTCACCTGAATTAACGATAGGTTTATTGTCAAATTTTAATAAAACGACATCATCTGTACGAAATTTTAGACGATACGGAATCACACGAGTTCCTTTAAATTGATGTATTTCATGCGTTATTTTATTGTTTTCTTCTACAATAATCCTATTTTTAAGAAAATCGCTATCTCCTTTTACTAAAAATGGAACTTGACCAATTGGCGTATTTTTTTGTGTAGAATTAGGAAAAGGACTTTGAAAATAATCGTCAAATTGACCTGTTGTATCTGCTTTTACAATTAGTTTTAGCGTATCTTTTGCAGGTTCTTTCTCTGATGTTTCAAACACATTAATCTCTTTGTTTTTTGCAGCCTTCTGCACTTTTATTCTCCCTAATTTTTGCTGTCGATAAACACTATTGATAGGTGTCGAAATTGTTTTTGGATCAAAAGGACGTACAAAAATTTTAAATTTCCGATTGCTATAAACTAAGTCCGAAACAAGATTGTTTTTGTTGGCAATATGCTGAGAAAGTATATTTTTTTCAGCATTAGAGTGATGATGCGCCAAAGCAACTGTCCTAAAAACAGGTATTTTCCACATACTATCTATTTGTAACAACTCTTTTGGTGTAGGATAAAAATCATTTTCGATTACTTTTTTCCCTCCTTCTTTATACAAAAGAGAAGTTTGTAAATGGTCAAAAATCGTATCTAAATAAGCAATATCTCTATTTACAATCCCATTACTTTCGGTCAAATAAGCAAAATAAGTCGTATCTATTCCTATAGGATTGCGTTCATTAATATCGTTTGTGAAAGAAACTTGTATAGGGTTTTTAGTTCTTTTTTCGGTATCAAAATAAAAAATATCAAAGTTTCCAAGCGGAAAAACGGAATCCATTTTAGATGCTGCCAAAAGCGAATCGGGACGATTAGAAGCCCAAAGCAAACCCGTATGATTCCGCAATTTTGTGACAGAAACATCAAGGTCGTCGTAAAAATCGTTAGTGATGCGCTCATAATTTCTACCAACAGTTTTATAAATAAAAATATCAGAAAAGCCGTTGGTCGTCGCTGAAAGTGCTATATTTCTATTGTCTAAATAATCTGCACTATACACCCTTTGAAACTCTCTTAGAAGTGGTTCGGTGCTTGATTTTTTCAACTTCGTATCATAAGTGAAAATTTTAATCAAATCATGCTTTTCATATATAACACTAACTTCATAACCATTTGGTTTCCAAGCGATTATAGGATAATCGTAGTCGGTTGTTTGACTATTGTTATAAAAACCAGTTTTTAGAATTACTTGTTTTTTGCCTGTCTGAACATCTTGAAGAAATACTTTTGAGCGTCCGACTTCATTTACGACATAAGCAATTTGTTTGCCATCTGGACTTAATTTTGCAGATTGAATCGGGATTTTTCCTCGAAATTTTGTTTCGATTTCGCCTGTCAAAACATCTTTGCCGAGCATATCATTGGTGTATCTTTCTTTATAAAAAGACAACCAGCTTTCATAAATTTTATTGGTACTGCCGCCTAAAATATACTGAAAACCGCTTTCAATATTACGATTGATGTGCGTGAGGTAAAGTAAGTTGGAGAGGGTCTGTTTGCCGTAGGTTTGGCTGATATAATACCAAAAAGAATGTCCTGCAAAAGTTGGATTTTCTTTTGCAAAACGCTTAAAATTTTTAAATTTCGGGTCTAAAACGATGTCTTTGAGCAAGTTATCGTTGTGTACGTCCCAATCATTCGCAGTGTAAGCAATAATGCCTTGTTTGTACCATTCTGGCAAAGTGTAGGAAATGGCATTTTGTACTACTTCTTGAATATTCGAGCCATAAAGCATAGAATTAAGGTAAATAGTAGCCATTCCTTCCCGAATTTGGCGGCGCAAATGCTGATGATTTCCGTCAAAATAAGTGAAAATTTTATTTCCTACGACCTTGTTGCTATTGGGAATTAACGTGTTAGATTTCAAATAACTGCGTTGCGGGCTTGCTTGGTCTAAGGCAGATATTTCATGCTCCGAGCCATTGATTGAAAAAACATCTTCCTCGCCAATATTACTTTGTTTTACGTCTGTAAGGTCAGTATAAACAATGATTTCAATTTTATCGCTGATGTGATGTTCCAAAAGAGTTTGGATTTCTATATTGTCGTATTCTGCAAATTGTACAGCTGCTTGACCTACATTTCGTGCGTTTCCGTACCAATAAGCAATAAAATTAGGGCTTTCGTATTGCAACCACTCTTTGAAATCTTGGTTAAATTGCACACGATTTTTACCAAAAGTAGTCGTTACTTGTTGCGCAAAAATGGTAATGTAGCTGCAAAAAAATGAAAAAAGAAGTATATTTTTTAGCTTCATGGCGAGCAAGATTAGTCAAAATGTAAACGATAAATAATGAATAATTCATAATTAAAAATGAATAATTAAAAAATATAACTCACTCATAATCAATTTATTATGAAAAAATATTAATTACTTTATTCTAAATATTTAGCTATAACGCTATGTATCTTAATTAAAATATAAATATCTGTCTTTTTTTTCAATTTTCCAAAAAAATATATAATTTTTATTTATTTTTAAATTTCAAAAGAAAAACCTCGTTCTACAAAATTTTCGTAACGCTCTTTGTCAAAACGGTATAATTTAGCTGGTCGATGCGCAACGCCTTCTTGTGTTTCGTCACAATCTATCAGCAAATTCATTGCTAATATTTTTTTCCTAAAATTACGTTTATCTATCGTTTCTATATCAAGTATTGCTTCATATAAATGTTGCAAATCGGTCAATGTAAATTTGGGCGGAAGTAGCTCAAAGCCAATAGGTTGCACTCGTACACGTCGGCGCAATTTTTCAAAACAAGCCGTTACGATTTCATTGTGGTCAAATGCAAGATTACCCAACTGAGCAATACTGTGCCATCTGGCAGATTGCGCCCAATTGGCTGGATTGAGTTGGAAATCATCAATTTTTACCAACGAAAAATACGCAACCGTAATCACACGCCCGACAGGGTGTCTATCTGGTCTTCCGAAACTTTGCACTTGCTCCAAATAGACTTTTTCGAGCCCCGTAAGTTCTTTCAAAATACGTGCAGCTGCGGTTGGCAAATCTTCGTTAGAGAAAGCCATTTCGCCTGGCAAAGCCCATTTTCCATTAAAAGGTTCTTCGCCCCGTTTGACCAAAAGAATTTTTAAATCGCCACCATCAAAACCAAATATAACATTATCGACCGAAATAGCGGATACAAAAAATTGGTCTATCGAATATCCTTTCATAAAAGTTTAATTATTTGATTACGTAAAAATAAACGATAAAATATTCATTATTCTACATTCATCATTCTGACTTACCCGTACAATTCGTACTGTACCTGCGCACGTTCGTAACCCAATTGTACAATCAAATTTGCAACTGCTTCGTCTATCATTGCACTCCAACCACAAAGCATAAAATGTAGGTTTTCTCTTGGATTTTTATATTTTTCCATATATAAATGATGAACGTAACCTTCGTATGCGAAAGTTGTTTTCTCCCTTGAAAGTGCTATTTCGTACGTAAAATTAGGCATTTTTGCTTGTAAACCTTCCAATTCCTTGCGGTATAAAATATCATTTTCGTAGCGACAACCAAATATCAAATGAATATTTTGGTATTTTTTTTGAGTAAAAAAAACGTCATCTAACATGGATTTGAAAGGTGCAACGCCCGTGCCTGTACAAATCATGACAAGGTCTTTTTCGATATTTTCGGGCAAACAAAAATTACCATCTGGTCCTTTAAATTTTAAAAAAGAGCCGACTTCTACCGTTTCAAAAAGGTAGGTTGTTCCCAGTCCACCTTCGAGTTTTCCGATACAAAATTCTAAAAAAGCGTTGCCTTTTGGCGCACTCGCAACCGAGTAGCTTCGCCAACGTTGCAAGCGTTTTTCGCCTACGGGCAAATCCATCGTGACGAATTGTCCTGCTCGAAACTCAAAATTTTCTACGTTTTGTATTTCTACTTCAAAGCGTTTTACGCTTGCCGTTTCGTCTGTTATTTTTGTAACTTTCCCTTCGTACCAAGTCGTCGCCATCGTTATTCGTAAATTTTTCTATCTGCAATTTTTTTATCTAAAATAGGCGATTTTGAGCCTTTGATTTTTGATTTTTGCCACATCGCAACGGCATTTTCTACATCATTGGTTTGGAAATACGCATTGCCCAAAAGGTCTAAAAGTATCGGATTATTTTCGCCTCCGATAGTGAGCGTTTTTACTAAACCATCCTTTGCAATATCGTATTTTTTAATGCTATAATTTGCTTTTGCGAGTAAAAAAATTGCTTCAATTTTTAAGCGATTATTTTTCCCAGCCATCATAGTTGCTTGTTCTAAACTACTGATAGCATCGTTTATTTTTTGTTTTTCCAAATTTGCTAAACCATTGAAATAGAATACATTAGCTTGATTTGGGAATAATTCCAAGGCAGTTTCTGTACTTTTTAAAAGTGCATCAAAATCTTTTTGCTCGTTTTCTATTTGAAAAATTTGTTCCCAAACCGTATAAACATTAGCATTTAATTTTACTGTTTTTTTGTACTGTTCTAAGGCTTCTTTTGGTCTTCCAGAGTGGTACAAAAAGTCGCCATAAATAGCAAAAACTTTTGCCTCCTCGGGATTGGTTTCTGCCAAAATTTTGACCAAATCTAAACAAGCATCAGCCGTAGTACGATTATTTGTGTTGGCAACTTTTGTCGCAAACGGAATCAGTTCCTTCACTTTTATATCCAAAGCGATTTCTTTATTGCTAAAAATTGGTTTCAAAGAAGCCAAATAATCTGCCTCTTTACTATTGCCAGATTTATTGTTTGCTGCCAATGCCAGACTTGCTTTTCCATCAGAAGGACTTATGTTCAAAATACGTTTGTAAGTTGCTGTTTCCTTTTCTTTATCGCCAATTTGTTTATAAAAACCAGCTAAAAGATGCAAAAATTCAGTTTTTTCAGGGAAATTATAGACTAATTTTTCGAGTTCTTTTTCCGCTTTTTTATTATCGCCAAGCTCTAAATACAAGACATGTTTTTGACGAGAAATATCTTCATCTACGCCAGTCTTTTTTTCCAATTGCTCAAATGCTTTCACAGCTTTTTCCTTGTTACCCGATGCGCCCAAACTTTCAGCCCATTCATAATAGTAATACTCATTTGTCGGCTCGATTTTCACGAGTGCTTCGTAGAGCTCGGCAGCTTCTTTGTGCTTACCAAAATTACCTAAAATCTCAGCATACAAAAGTTTATACCAAGTATTCGTTTTATCCAAACCAACAGCATTTTTGGCATTAATTATAGCTTTTTCATGCTTTTTTTGCGCACCATATACCCGAGCAAGCTCGTAGTTGGCAGTCGCATTTTTAGGGTCTTTTTCGATTACACCCAAATAAATTTGCTCTGCTTTTTCATATTTTTCAAGTGACTGAAACATTGCCCCATCTATAAATTCGCCTTGTAAACGAACTTCTTTTTCAGAAAATTTTAAAGGTTGCGCTTGTGCAAAAAGCGGAAAAATAATAAGGGAAAAAAATTTTATTTTATGTGTCATTTTTTTATTTTTACTTTAATTTAAGCAACGCCGAAAGAAAATCAAACAATTTACTTCTATAAATATCTGAAAATCAGATTTTTATAAAATCCATCATTATTCATTCATCATTTCCAATAAGAGTTATCAGCATTTTTTAGCTCCAAATCTCGTACAATTAATTCAACATCGTTGGGCGCTTTGTGGTAAAAAAGAGTGACTTCTATTTCGCTACCTTCATACCAAGTTTCAAAGGGAATTTCGCAGCGTACAAAATGGTCGTTTGACATATTTCTACGATAATAACGACAACCATAATGGTTAAATTGCAATTGTGCGCCCGTTTTTACATCTAATTCTCTGATATGATACTCGAGTAAAGGCTGTGTTTGTTTTTCGCAAAGCCACTCAAAACAAAGCGTATTTTTTTGATGCGCTTTTTGGTTTTTAATATGACTTCTAAAAACGATATTATCCTTATAAAGATACATTTTAGGCAATAAAAGATGCGTTTTTGTAATACTATCCGCTTGAAAACTTTGCAAATCCAACTCATAAAAGCGCAAAATATTATTTTCTTGTAGTTTTCTTAATGTAAAACCATTCCATTGCTGATAAGTTGTATCTTTTTTACCTTCTTCTTTATTTTGAATAACTAAAATTGGTTTCGAGTTTAAATCTTTGATATAATCTGGTTTTTCGCCATTCTGAAATGCCCCAAAACGCTGCAATTTATAGGCTTGCTCAAAAGAAGTTCGGCTCATTTGCGCCCCTATACAAGGTATGTTTTTTGCTATGGAAAAATGAAAAATGTAAGGCAAAGTATGCCCTTCGGGACTAATATCAAACTGCTCCGAACCAATACTAAAATAAGGCAAAGGCAATATCGCTTGATATTTTCTCCAATCTATATTTTGCTCAAAATCAGTTGTTTGTATTTTTTTTGTAAAAAAATCTGCTGGTAAAATTGGTAGCGGCTCACGATGTAAATACAAAACATCCGCCCAAGCCAACACGATTAAAATCCAAATATAACGTTCTGAAATTTTATAAAAAACATAAATATTTATGACGTAAAAAAATACCCAAGCAAAACGCCCAACGCCTCGAAACTGCTGCAAAGCCCCTGTAAAAATCAAGTATTTTTCCCAATCTAAAATAATAAAAGGTAAGCCCAAAGCCAGTAAAAACAATAGAAAACTTGCAAACAAAAATGCGTTTAAGTTTATTTTTCTACTATTAATAGTATTGATTTTAGTAAGCGTTTTCCTTTTTAAAACAAGGATAAACAACCCAATCGTAGCCGCCAATCCGAGATAAACTACGTTTTCCATCAAAGAAAATCCAAAAGGTTTTTCCCATTTAAAAATACTGTAAAACAAACTATCAGGAGCTACAAAAATGCCTTGCCAAAGCGCACGGTAGGTCAAAAAACCGCCTGGCACAGAAGGTCTATCAGCAACTGTATTGCCTATTTTTAGCCAATAAAAAACAATGTAAATAGCAGGTAAAACGATTTGTAAATTATAAGCTAAAATGCTTGAAAAAATATTTTTTTTGATGTGTTGAAAAAATGAAATATCTTTTTGATGTGCTGAAAAAATGAAATCATAAACATGAAAAATGCTTACAAAAAGCACCAATATTCCAAAATAATAGAGATGAATTTGGGCAACTACGAAAGTGAGTATTCCTATGAGAATACTCAAAAAAGCAGCTCGTTTTGTTTGATAAACAAGTAACAAATATAGCAGCAAAGGCAATACAAAAACGTAGCCTAAAGCATAGTGTTCTTCCCAACGAGCGAGCTGCGGAGAAAGCCAAGTGATAGCTCCTGCCGCCAATAAAGCATAACCTTTTTCAATATCTAACTGTCTGAAAATCAGATAAATAAAAAACCAACAAAGTAAAAATGAGAATAACAAAAAGCCGTGTAAAACAGCTCTTGTATGATTGGAAATATCAAAAAAATGAGTTGAAAAAAACTTTATTGCATTGGCTAAAACAGGTTGCGCATCAGCAAAAACAAGGTGGTCTCCATAAGGATAATTCATACCTTCAAAGTGCAAATAGTCCGCATCATTTTTGACATGATATTCTACGGTCGCATAATTTTTATAGCCATCGCCATTGATACCCATAAAGCCGTTGAGATTTTGAAAAAGATGCTGAAAAAAGTATGCAGACATCCCAAGCATCAATAAAAATCCAAGCCAAAAAAGAGTTTTTTGTCGCATAGAACAAAGGTAAGTAGGCGTATAGAAATAATCGACAATTTTTTTGTCGTTGTAAAAAAATTGCGCTTATTTTAGCCCAACTATTTAAAATGTATAAAATGAATTTGCAAATAATATAGAACAGTTTCGTTTTATACGCTTCGATAATTAACTTAATTGCACCTTAAATGTGGCTTATTTTAGCATAATTAAAAAATATACACCTTTTTTTCAAAAAAACAAACCGCTATATTTTTTACTTATAGCGGTTTGTCGTTGAATTTATTTGTCGAATTTTATAAAATTACGCCACAGGTAAAACTACATTCAAGCACAATTCTTTCAATTGAGCGTCCTCGATATGCGAAGGCGCATCAATCATAACATCACGACCTTGATTATTTTTAGGGAAAGCGATAAAATCTCGGATAGAATTGAAGCCCGACATTACGGCACAAAGTCGGTCGAAACCGAAAGCAATACCACCGTGTGGTGGCGCACCATATTCAAATGCTCCGAGTAAAAATCCGAACTGATTTTCAGCTTGCTCAGGTGTAAAACCAAGCAATTGGAAATTTTTGGACTGCAAATCACGGTCGTGAATACGGATAGAACCTCCGCCAATTTCCACACCATTTAATACTAAATCGTAAGCATCGGCACGAAGATTTTTCATAGTTTCATGATCACCGTTAAGCATATCTGCGATTTGCTCTTTCTTGGGAGAGGTAAAAGGATGGTGCATCGCAAAAAAGCGTTGCGAATCTTCGTCCCATTCTAACAATGGAAAATCTACAACCCAAAGCGGAGCAAAAACTGCTGGATTGCGCAATCCCAAACGAGTGCCCATTTCCAAACGGAGTTCTGACAATTGCTTGCGAGTTTTTTCCAATTCGCCACAAAGCAACATGACCATATCGCCAGGTTCTGCATTGAAAGCAGCTTTCCAAGCAGCTAACTCTTCTTGATTGTAAAATTTATCCACAGAAGATTTGCAAGAACCATCAGCTTCTACACGCATATAAACCAAGCCTTTTGCCCCAATTTGTGGACGTTTGAGCCATTCTGTGAGTTCATCGAGTTGTTTGCGTGTAAAATTTGCTGCACCTTTTGCACAAATTCCAACTACCGCCTCAGCACTATCAAAAACAGGAAAGTCTTTGCCTTTTACCAAATCTGTAACTTCTACAAATCTCATATCGAAACGAATATCTGGTTTATCAGAGCCGTAAAACTCCATCGCATCATCATAAGTCATACGAGGAAAATCAGATAATTCAATATCTAATGCGCCTTTGAAAAGGTGTTTTGTAAGCCCTTCAAAAGTATTTAAAATATCTTCTTGATGCACAAAAGCCATTTCGCAATCTATCTGAGTAAACTCAGGCTGACGGTCAGCACGTAAATCTTCGTCACGGAAGCATTTTACAATTTGAAAATAACGGTCGTAACCAGCTACCATCAAAATTTGTTTAAAAGTTTGCGGAGATTGAGGCAAGGCATAAAATTGTCCACCATTCATACGACTTGGTACAACAAAATCACGTGCGCCTTCGGGCGTACTTTTTATCAGGTTTGGCGTTTCTACTTCCACAAAAAGTTGGTCGCTCAAATATTTACGAATTTCAATCGCCAACTTCGAGCGAAACATCAAGTTACGCTGCAATTGCGGACGACGCAAATCCAAATAACGGTATTTCATGCGCAAATCGTCGCCACCATCTGTATTTTCTTCAATAGTAAAAGGAGGCGTTTTTGAAACATTAAGTATCTGTAAATCAGTTACTTGTACTTCGATATGCCCTGTTGGGATTTTATCGTTTTTTGACGAACGCTCTACAACCAATCCTGTCGCTTGTATCACAAATTCTCTACCCAACGAACGTGCTTTTTCCAACAAATCAGCAGCCGTTCTCTCTTCATTAAAATTAAGTTGCGTGATACCGTAACGGTCACGAAGGTTCGCAAACAATACAAAACCTAAATTATTAGTACCTTGTACCCAACCCGAAAGTGTTACTTCTTTTCCTATATCAGCGATTCTGAGTTCGCCGCAATTATGACTTCTATACATGTTATTAAAATTTTTCTTTATAAATAGGTAACAAAAAGTAAAATAAATGACCAACTATTCGGAAGCCTTTTAGTTTATTTCATCCCAATTATTTGATGTCCAAAAAAAGTGCCACAAAGGTAATAGAAAAATGTAAGTAGGCGTATAGAAATAGTCATAACTTTTTGGCGTTTTTTTTAATGGTCTAAATAACTGACTATAAAGAAGTTATTTAGACCATTAAAAAAAATCGACTGAGAAAAAGTAGTGATTATTTTAGCCCAATTATATAGCACATTATTGAAAATATTGAAGTTGATTTTTTCTTTTTAAAAGAAATTAAAAAATCTCTTTTGTAAAGAAAAGGGCGATATAATTTGCTAAAAAACAAGTAATTGATTATTTTTGCAAAAACAAACCTAATAAAAAAATTAAGCTATGCAATACACTATACAACGCTGGGCAAGTCAGCACGTTTTTTTAGCAAGAGTATTACTTGTCATTTCGCACACTATCCTTGGCTATATAGCATATTTCACTGCACTAAATATTGCGGACAATTTAGAAATTCCTTGGTCTTTGGTCTTTACGCCACTGTTGGTTTCTGTACTGATATTACTTCATTACCACAAAAAAGCAGCTCCCAGAGGAGTGGCTCATTTGTTGGTAGCTTTACGAATGTTATTTTGGTTTTTTGTAGGCGTACAATTGAGCCATTTTGCAGACGAAAAAATAGAGCCAAAAACAAATAATTTCAGCACTTTTGTTGTACAAAAAGCTGTTCCCGAAACAGGTATAAAAACTGTAGAAATTTCTAAAAATAAATTTCTGGCAGGCTGGAAAAAACTAATACAAAGGGACAAAAAATGGATAAAAACAAGACTAAGGGACAATGCTGACGCTTTTTTAATCGTTTTAGGTGCGATATTATTAATTATACTTATCTCAATAGTAGCTCTCTATTTGTACTGTACACTTGCTTGTTCTGGTGCAGAAGGTGCAGCTATTATAGTTTTACTGCTTGCTGTTTTGAGTATTATAGGTGTAATAGTAGGTGCATCAAGAATGTTGAATAGAACTTCAAAATCTTCCTCAGATGCTTTAGAAAAAGAAGAGCTGCGACGACGAAGACAAATGCAAAATATGAGTGAGAAAGAAAAAGAAGAATTCCTACAACGAGAGCAACAAAAAAATAGACCAAAAGATGCCAACGAGCAAGAAAAAGAAGAATTAAGAAAAAGAAGGCAAGAAGAAAACTCGAGTAATAAACAAAAAGAAGAGGTACAAAAACAACAAGATACACCCAAAAATGCCAATGAGCAAGAAAAAGAAGAGCTGCGAAAGAGAAGACAACAGGCAACTATACCTAAAAAAGATGCAGCTCCTACAAGCACTCAAAAAGTAGAAATTCCGCAAATACCACAAGAACCTGCGCCTAAACCGAAGAAAGAGAAAAAACTAAGCCCAAAAGAGCGTCGTTACAACAAACGTTTGGACAAAGGTATTATTTGGGCAAAAATACTCACTGCGATAGTGCTTGGTGGTCTTATTATTTTTACAATTCTCTCTTGAAAATAGTGGTAAAGTTGGACATTTTGTGAGTTAAAATAAAACGGGCTTTGTCGTGGTGTGACAAAGCCCGTTTTTTAGATTTTGATATAATATTCTAAAATTTCTTTTTCAATAGTATTATATGCTTCACTATCTTTCAAGTAACTTTCCCAAGCCCAATTGACTAATGCAATGAAATTCATATTTTGCCATTGATTATCAGTTTTTTGTAGATAATCTTTAAAAAATATTGGTTGTGTTTCTTCTATCATATCATCTATACTTCATTAAAAAAATCTTCATCAAAATAGCCGTGATATTTTTCTTTAATGTTTAAAACCTTAGCCATTTCTTGCCATAATTTTTCTAAATCACTCGCTTCCTTTTCTAAACCTAATACTTTGGCTCTTTGGACTAAAAACTTAATCCGCAGCCAAGAAACAGGATGTGTACTCAATTTTAAATTCTCTTCATTGACATAAAATGAACTATTCCCAGAGGTACGAAGATAAAGCGAAAAAATATGAAGATAACTTTTTCCGCCAATATGTAAGCCTACGGCATCACAGAAAAACTCTTGCATCCAAGAAAACCAAGTTTCTATAATCGCATTATTTTTCTCTCTTATCTTTTCATTTTTTGGAGTATTTTCTTCATTTACAATAGCAATCGTTTCACTTATTCTTGTTTGAAACTCTCTAATTAAATCTTCTACTTCTTGCCTGTGTGCTGCATATAGAAAATGACCAAACTCATGAAAAAATAAAGGAAAATGTAATAAATTGCCTTGTGACGAAGCTGGCAAGTAGTAAATTACAGGGTTTTGGACATTAGGAAAAATCGAAAAACTACCACTTGAAATCCCAAAGGGTCGTTCTTGGCTGACTTTATGCTGTTTGTGCAACCAGCCTAAAAGCACTAAGCAAATTTTATCATCTTTATGATGTCTTTGTAAAATAGGAATATAGGTTGCTCCTAAAATTCTTAGGTTATTAACATTTCGTTGCGTATTGCTATAAATAGTTGAAAATAACCTTTGTCGATTAAGTTTTAAGTAATAGTTACTACTCTCATTATCCTTGATAATAGTATCAATAATAGCAATTACCCAATCGTAAAAAGGGATTAATTCTGTTGGGAAAACTGCTTTTTTTAATGCTTCTTTGATTATTTCACATTCTCTTTCTATGTCTTGAATATTCTGTTCTAATGCGTGTTTCATTAAATTTCAACCAATATTTTTTTAATGTCAAAAGATGTTTGTTCTTCCAATAAAGTACTCAATTCTGAAAGTGAATTCATAATTTCTTCTTTGTTTGCATAATAGTCTTCTTGCATCAATTCCTCTAATGAACTGATGCTTTTTTTGAACAAAATAGATTTATAATTCCTACCTCTTTTAGCTTCCGAAAAACTTTTAATAAAGCCACGTTGCTTGGCATCAATACCAAGCATAGGCTTATTTTTATCTTTGTTATAATTTTCTAAAAAAGAATTTATTTTACTTAAAAAAAAATTTATTTTCTTTTTTGCACTTTCCAACTCGCTTACTTCAATTTTGTCATCAATCCCTGTACCATGTAGGTCGAGATGAATAAGTAGGGTATTTATAGCACTCAAAATTTCTTGATTTCTATAAAAACTTTGTATAGTTAGCATTTTATTTTCCATAATGAAAATGAGTTTATTTTATTCGTTTTACTTCTTGCTCTCTTTTTTCTTGAAGGAGATTATCTGCTTTTGTAACAGCTATTGTATTTCTTTGAGCTACTCTCGGATTAGAAAAATTGAATTGAGCACTCAAAAATATATCTTCTATTATTTTTTTCAAGTTAGGATTAGAAGAAAAACGACTAATTAAAATAATTGGGTCGCTTGTACCTTGATTTAAAGTGCCTGCTCCCGTTGTTGCTAAGGTTGCTGTTTCTTGATTTATCATAAAATATGAACCTTCTAAAACGTTTTCATAGTTATTCCAAATACGTATTTCTTTTCTTGTGGTTTTATGATATTCTACAAAATCTACTGCAATAGTAAAAGATAAAGTGTTTTCTTTTTGAATTTTTGAAAAAGCATTTTCTATGGCAATATTTTCTTCTTCGCAAAATTTTCCATCACGTACAATCAAAACCTTTTCAACTTTAAATCGACGAATATCATTTATTTTTCCTGCTAATAATTCATAAACCTTATCTTCTAAAATTGTTAGATTTATGGTTTCCTTTTTCTTCCCATATTTCGTAAAAACTCGATTAGAAAACAATGGTTTTTGCATATTTTTGTTCCAAATTTGGGTAGAAAGCGCAAAGTGAGAGCCACCTTCACTTACATCTATGACCATTTGCATATCGTAGTTAAATCTCGAAGCCTCCACAACATACGGGATACAATCCATTTTTTGAATGATACTATAAACGGTCATATCAATATAGGAGTTCCAACTTCCATCTCCAATATAAAAATTTTTATTTTCCCATTTTCTATATGACTTTTCTAATTCTTTAACCGTAGCACGTTTTAAATTCCAATCTTTCCCTAATTCTTGCTCAATATTGTAGTAAGCAGCAGGTTCATCATTTCCCTCACTGAAAAGAAAAAGAACAAAACCGTCATCGTATTTTTTCAACTCATACACGCCACCTAAATAAGTATCATAAAGTATTCTAATCGGCTCTAAATCAAGTCCTGTAAATAATTTTATTTTTTCTAAAATAGCCTTTTCGTAAGCGTCAATAATCTTTTCATTGACATTTTCGGGAGCAATAATATAAAAATTGCCATCCGCATTTGTACCTAATGTGTAAAAGCATTTATTACGCTCTAAAAAACCTTTTCGACTACTGTAATGCTTTTTATATTCGTCTTTACTTTGTACGCTTGGAGCAAAAAGATTTTTATTACCTTTAAAATAAATATTTGGCATTGAGATAATACCTTGTTCTTCTGACTTTGGTATAAAAAAATCTTTTTCTATATTGTTAAAATATTGTTCAAAAGGGGTTTTGCCAAATAAATTCCAAAAATTACTTTCTAAATACGCTTTTCTATCGCTTGGACTAATTTTATCTAAATTACCAATATCCCTACTTAACGCATCATTCATTAATCTAATGCGAACTTTTTTTGCAGGCACATGAGCTTTATGGTCTAAACCCTTAAATGAAACTAAGACCGCTTTGTCATCTTCAAAAACATCAAATTTAGGCTGCTTTTGTGTGAAATAATCAAAAGGCGAATTAAATCGCACACCTTCAACAGTCATTCCAGAAGCATTACCCAATGTTATTTTAGCATCAAAATTAGCAAAGTAACACTTTGAAAATCTATTAAATCCTTCATATAATAGCGTACCTTTTTGCTCTTTTTGTCTTTTCAAAAGTCGGTGTAATTCATTGCTTCTACCTTGTTCGTAGTAGTCCGCAATCGTGTTTTCTGTGAAAAATGCAGTACTAATATCAACGGCAAAACCCAATCCATTATCGCCCAAATCTACTTCTGAAACTTCAAAACGACGATAAATTTTTATGCCTTCTTTCATTAAAAAAGGATTGTTTTCGTAAAAAATACGAGGGCTATCTACTTTCCAAAAGCGATTACTTCTCTCAATTTGTTTAATAAAACTCTTTTTATAGATTTCGGCAATCGAATTTCTATCTTCTTTATTGGTATATTCAAGGGTCATTAATTCACTTGTATCCACTAATTTAACGACCCATTCATCAATTGCAATTTCAGATTTTGTGAAATTTGAGTGTTTTTCAACCAAAACATACTGAATACTTTGCTCGTGATAAGGCGTTGCAGGAGTGTGTAATTTATTGCAAAGTTTTTGGAGTTGCTCCGCATTTAATTTTGTTCCTTCTAATTTAATTTTCTTTACTATTAGTCTTAAATCTTTTCCAAGTTCGACACGCTTAATGTTTGTCTGCATTTTTTAATTATTTTTTGAAGATTTACAAATTTTTTCGTATTGGCATAAATTGCAAATTTTAGGTTCATCGCAACAGTCAAATGCGTCTATTATGCCATCATTTCCGTATTTTTCTAATTCGTCTATTCTTTCTACACTTTGTTTAATCTTGGCTTTTGCTCGTTCTAAATGCTTTTCTGAAAATTCTAAATTTTCCATTTTTCCGTCTAAAAGAAAAGCCTTATGAATGCAAATATTATCTATGGACTTACCATGTTTTTCTATTGCCCACAACGCATAAACTAATAGTTGAACGCTTGTTTCTTCATATTGGGAATAACTTGTTTTCCAATCCAAAATATGAAATTTACCATCATCTTCAAAAGCAAAATCTATGCGACCATCTATACTTATGTTTTCAATTTTAAATTTTGAAGTACCTTCAATAATTGTTTCTGGGTAGCAAGCATAATCTCTAACCATTTCAAAATTATTTGAATTATGAAATTGGTCGAGGCTTTGTAGTATTTTTTCTTTTGCAAACGCTACGATTTCATCTTTTTTAGAAATATCATCAAAGATTTCTTTACAAATTTTTACTTCGTGTTTGCTATCTTTGTATGTCCCATTTTTAAGATTTACAGATTTATTAACAATATCATCTAGTTGTTGATTAGAAAGCCAAATTAAAAAGCTAAAATCTTTTTCTTCTTCCTGTTGCAATTTCTTTAAAAATACAGCAATTGTTTTGTGCACAATATCCCCAACAATTACATGGATATTGCTCATGTCTTTCAAAAATGCAATATCCTCTTTATTATCTTCTTTTGATTTTCTCTTACTTGTTCCAAAATAATTGTAATAATATTTTCTTGGACAATCATTCAACATCTCCATTTTAGAAAAAGACCAACCTATATTAGATTGTTTTTCAGTTTTCGATTTTTCTTTTGATATTTTTGGTGTTAGTTCAAAATTATCAAATAGAGTTAGAGCATTTTGCATTTTTCTATCTTAGTTTTTTAAGTTCTCCGATTAATTGTTGCCATTCATTAGCTTGTAAATTCATATTTTTAGCTTCATTTAAAAATCGCATCGCTTCTGGACTTGAACTCATCGTATCTTTCATTTCATCACTAACTTTACCAGAATAAGACAATAGAATTTCACTCGGAATATCCAAAATCGTTGCCATTTTAATAATCGTATCGGCAGACGGTGCAGCAAGTCTATCATTTTCTACTTTGCTAATATAGGAAAAATCAACCCCAACTTTATCCGCTAATTCTCGTTGAGAAATATTTTTATTTCTTCTCAATTCTTTTAATAATTGACCAAATGTTTCTTTCATAAATTGTATTAATTTCAATTGTAATGCAAATATACAAATGTTGAGTTGTTACTCAACTCAATTATTAAAATTTAACATTTAATTAACTAAATAATATTCTATTAAGTTAGAAATCAAAGTATTCAACTTTACTATCAGTTCTTTTTCACAAAACTTCATACCTAAAAACCCTAATCCACAAAAAATTTCAAATACCGTTTAAATTCCACCTCCCTTATACTAAAAATTCTAAGAATAATCGTATCCTTGCAAAGGATATTCAAAATTCAAATGTAAAAAAACCTAAATGGAACAGCTTATAGCTCAAAAAATACAGGCATCAGAAACACGCATTTTTAAAGTAGTGTTTCCGAATACGACCAATCATTATGATACTTTATTTGGCGGAACAGCAATGCACATGATGGACGAAGTGGCGTTTATAACTGCAACAAGATTTAGCCGTAAAAAAATGGTAACCGTATCTTCGAGTAAAATCGATTTCACAAAACCAATTCCTGCCGATACCATTATTGAAATTATCGGAAAAGTGATACGTGTAGGAAACACAAGTCTTGATGTCGAGGTCGAAATTTATAAAGAAGAAATGTACAAAGAAAGCAGAGAACTCGCTATTACTGGAATTTTTACGTTCGTAGCTATTGGGAAAAACAAAAAACCAGTTTCGGTTTTGTAAATTTTGTTTAAAAAAATTTATATAAAAAACTTTTTTTTGGTAAAAATGTTATAATTTTGCAACAAATTGTTTTTTAGATAAATAAAGCAAAACGAAATTAATGTTTTTATTTTTATAAAACTCTGATTATGAGTTTTTTACAAAATAAAAAATAACAAGCAATAGTATGATAAAAAAACTTCTTATACACAACTTTGCAATTATAGATAAGTTAGAAATTAATTTTTCTGAAAAACTTACTATCATTACAGGCGAAACTGGCGCGGGAAAATCTATTTTATTAGGCGGTTTGGGGCTGATTATGGGCAACCGTGCAGACGGCGTATCTTTGTATAATCCGAGCGAAAAATGTGTTATTGAAGGTTATTTTGATGTTTCTCGCTACGACATCAAAGGTTTTTTTGCTGAAAATGAATTGGATTACGACGATGAAGTAGTGGTAAGAAGAGAAATTACGCCTGCTGGAAAATCTCGTGCTTTCATCAATGATACGCCCGTGACGCTCAAAGAGTTACAGCAGTTGAGTAGTTCACTAATTGATTTGCACCAACAATTTGATACGTTGGATATTCATAATGTATCGTTTCAGTTGCGTATGATAGACGCACTTGCTGACAACGATAAGCGTTTGAAAAATTATCAATCGAAGTTTAAAGCGTTGCAATCTGATAGAAAAAAATTAGCTGATTTTATTGCACAAAGTGGCAATGCTTCCAAAGAAATTGATTTTTTGACCTTTCAGTTAGAAGAATTTAACAAAGCAGAACTAATAGAAGGCGAGCAGGAAAAATTAGAGGATAATTTGGTCAAACTCTCCAACGCAGAAAATATAAAGCGAGTTACGGCAGCTGCTTACCGCTATTTACATGAGGACGAAAACGCACTTACCAGCCAATTAGATGACCTTTCAAAACAAGTGGCTTCTGTCAAAAAATTTCATAAAGACATTACTAAATTGCACGAACGGATTGATTCTATTCGCTACGATTTACAAGATATTGCTTCAGAATTTGAAGGCATAGCCGAAGGAACAGAGTACGATGGGGAGCGAATTGTGGAAACGCAATTGCGTCTGGACTTGATTTATAAGTTACAAAAAAAGCATAATGTTAAAGATATTGTAGAATTGATTGCAATTCAAACAGAAATTCAAGATAAATTGGCTGGTTTTAGCGACCTTACAGGTACTATCGAGGCACTCGAATCGGGTATTTTAGTGCAAGAAAAAGTATTGAAAGAGTTGGCTGCCGAGCTTTCGGAACGTCGCAAAGGTGTGACAGAAAGTTTTGTAGAAAAAGTGCACGGTTTACTCGCACAACTTTCAATGGAATATGCACGACTAAAAGTAGAAATAAGACCATTAGAACACCTTACTTCGGTAGGAACTGACGAGGTAGAGTTTTTATTTGCGCCCAACAAAGGCAGCCGTTTTATGAGTATCAAAGATGCAGCTTCGGGCGGAGAACTTTCTCGTTTGACGCTTTGTACCAAAAGTTTGGTAGCAAGCGCAATTCCTTTGCCGACACTCATTTTTGATGAAATAGATACAGGGATTTCTGGCGATGTTGCCTTGAAAATGGGACGTATTCTGAAAGATTTGGCAAACCATCATCAAGTGGTTTCCATTACGCACTCGCCTCAAATTGCTTCAAAAGCAGAAAAACATTACTTTATTTATAAAAAAGTATTGGAAGATAGAACTGTTACAAATTTGCGTGAGTTGAATTTTGATGAGCGAGTACGCTCTATCGCAACTATGTTGAGTACCAATCCGCCTTCGGCAGGTGCTTTGGAAAATGCAAGGGAACTTCTGGAAGGTAATTAAATAAAAAAGCTGAAATTTTTCAATGAAAAATTTCAGCTTTTTTATTTAAAAGTATTGATAACCAGATATTTAGATAGACTTAAAAACCAAACTATTTCTATCTGGGCTTGTCGATACGATAGAAAAAGGAACGCCAAGCTGCATTTCCAGGTACTCCACATAAAGCTGCGCTTTCGGAGGTAATTGCGTGTAAGTCATTGCTGATTCCAGACCTTCTTTCCAACCTTTTAACGTAAAATAAACAGGTTGTATTTCCGTTGCATCAAGGTCATACGGAAGATTTTTTTGTTCCATGCCATCGTAATGATAAGCTGTGCAAACTTCAATATCTTCAAAATTATTCAAAACATCTATTTTTGTCAAAACAATTTGCGTCACGCCGTTCAACATAATCGTATAACGCAATTGTGGTAAATCTATCCAACCACAGCGGCGAGCTCTACCTGTCGTGGAACCAAATTCGTTGCCTTCTTTACGCAATTTTTCGCCTATTTCGTTGTTGAGTTCTGTTGGAAAAGGTCCTCCTCCGACACGTGTACAATACGCTTTTGTGATACCAATTACTTCTCCTATTTTGCTTGGAGATACGCCCAAACCTGTACAAACTCCAGCTGTGACCGTATTAGAAGAAGTTACATAAGGATACGTTCCGAAGTCAATATCCAACATAGAGCCTTGCGCTCCTTCTGCCAAAATTCTTTTCCCATCAGTAATTGCTTGATTTATAAAATACTCTCCATCAACGATTTGTAATGCTTTTAGCACTTCCAAACTTGCAAACCATTTTGCTTCTTCGCCTGCCAAGTCGTACTCTATTTCAGGATATAATTTTAAAAGCAAAAGGTGTTTTGCTTTTAGTGTTTCGTATTTTTGCTTAAAATTTGGTGCTAAAATATCGCCAACACGGATACCATTTCGCCCCGTTTTATCCATATAAGTTGGCCCGATACCTTTGAGTGTAGAGCCAATTTTTTCGATACCTTTTGCAGCCTCAGAAGCCATATCGAGCAAACGATGTGTAGGCAAAATCAAGTGTGCTTTTTTTGCAATAAGCAATCTATCTTTATACTCTACATTAGCTTTTTCGAGATTGATAAGCTCTTTTTCAAAGGTTACGGGGTCGAGAACAACACCGTTTCCAACCAAGTTGAGTTGTTTTTTTCTAAAAATACCAGAAGGTACAGTGTGCAAAACGTATTTGTTTCCACCAAAAATCAAAGTATGTCCAGCATTTGGACCGCCTTGAAAACGAGCAACTATATCGTATTTTTCTGCTAAAAAATCTACGATTTTACCTTTACCTTCGTCGCCCCATTGTAAGCCTAAAATTACATCAATTCCCATCATTTATTTATTTCTTTCTCTTTGTAACAAACAATTTCCACAAATACCATACAAATTGAGTGCATGGTGTGTGATTTCAAAATTTAAAAGTTCGCCAACCATATTTTTAATTTGTTGAACCCTTGGATCACAAAACTCGACGACTTTCGAGCAATCTACACAAATAACATGGTCGTGCTGTTTGTAGCCGTAAGATTTTTCATACTGCGCCAAATTTTTACCAAATTGGTGTTTTTTTACCAAATCACAGCTAACCAAAAGCTCCAAAGTATTATATACAGTCGCTCTACTAACACGGTAATTTTGATTTTTCATGTGGATATACAACGCTTCAGCATCAAAATGATCGTCACGGCGGTATATTTCCTCTAAAATAGCGAAACGTTCTGGCGTTTTTCTGTAACTATTATTTTCAAGATGTGTTGAAAAAATACTCAACACTTCTTTAACAATATTATCAATATTCCGTATTGTAGGCATGAAAAATTTATTTTGCGATGTGTACTATTTTATAAACAATTGATAATCAATTATTTA
>JANMGN010000018.1:0-7547 GCA_031374645.1 Chitinophagales bacterium
GAAGTGCGTACTGCAACAACTTTGAGGTCGCTCGAAGATAAATACAGCGGTATAATGATGGATTTGTTAGAAATGAAAAAAGAAGACAGCAAATTTGATGATTATCGAGTGCTGATAAATATGGTGGAGTAGAAAAAATAAAACCTTGACAGGGCTTTAAGTCCTGTCAAGGTTTTATTTTTTGGTTTATCTATGATTTTGGCGATTTCGGAGTTTAAACCTCTCGGGTTTTGTAAACCCGACAGTTTTTTAGACCTATTTTCAATGTTGCGCTAAAATCATGGATGAGCCTATTTTTCAATTAATATGCTCCAAAATACCTTCTCGCAAACCACTCCAAGGACAACAAACTCAGAATCAAGAAGAAAATCCATTTCAAATTGATAACAGAGCGAGTTTTATTCGTCTGATAAATCACTGCTTTTACGTCTTTATTGTTTTTTAATGCTTCGCCAAGTTCACTGAGCTGATTTGGGAAAAAAGTTTTTCCATTGTGCTGACTGCTCAAAAGGTTGAGCATAGCGTGGTCAGCGGTCGTTTCGTAGGCTTCGAGTTGAAGCGGTTGCACAGAAAACTGACCCGTATAAGTATATTCTTGCCCATTGTAATTCGTTTTACCTTTATAAGTATAAGAACCAGCAGGCAATTGTTTTGCATTTAAAGAATAGGTGCGACCAGTTTTATTAAAAGTAAAATAAAACTCTTTCGCTTCGTTGTTCGTAATAATCAGATTTGCGTCAGGTTCATTGATGAGTTCGAGGTTATCGTTGTAGAGTTCTGCATCAAAAACAATTTGCTCATTTTCGTTGAAAAGATTTTTTGGCGTAGCAATTCTAAACTTACGCTTGTCTTCTTTTACGCTTAAATATTGAACCGTTTTTCCAACCAATTCATCAAAAATATCGTGATTTTGGTGTTGTAAATAATCAAATAAACGCCATTTCCATAAGCCTTCTGCTGCAAAAACGCCAGTTCTTACACCATTTTCTTCGCCTATTGCTAAAAGAGGAAATTTAGTATCTACTTTTCCAATACGTTGATACAGAAAGGTTTGCGTATTCGCACCTTCTTTGTAATCTGCTGCAAAAGGCGATAGTACAGGCGCAAAATTAGGCAAATCTTTACCTAATTTTTCGCTAAAAGTAAATGTTGTAAAATTCGGATTAACACGTGTTTGCACGTCATTTGCATCGCCTCCGCTTGCACCTACGACACTCACGAGCGACTGCGCATTATTCAGTGCAGCGAAGTTACTTTGGTTTCCGAGAATAAACCAACGTGGCGTTTTTTTCTCATTAATAGCACGTAAAATGCCCGAAGCATCGTTCGTTTTACTTGGCAATTGATGTAAAATTACAAAGTCAAAATCGCTAACTTTTACCGTCATCGTCGCAATATCCGCAACAGTTACTGTATAGTTTTTATTGCTTTCTATGGCTTGTTTTATGGCAGAAATATCAGGATGAGGCGCATTCGCAACAATCAATATTTTTTGGCGAGCATCTAAAATATCAATATAAACGTCTTTTGAGTTGTTTTCTTTGACTACTTCGCCAGCGATTTCGCTCGCCACAATTCTATAATGCTGCACGCCAGGTTTGTCCGCTTCAAAAGTCAAGGTTTGCGTTTGGAAAAAATCTGCTTTCGAGATACTAACTGTATTATTTTGCAATTTTTTCCAAGTACCAGCTTCTTCTTTATAAGCACTCAATTGCGTAGCTGAACCAGTACAATTTACGGCTGCCAAATCAATTTGCATCGTAAATTTATCGCCCAAATAAGCTATTTTATTGCTAAAAACACGTTTGATGCTGAGGTCTTTTTTTCGAGTAGTATCGCCCAATGCGATAGTATAAATCGGGGCAGAAATCTTAGAAGCAGCGTAAACAGGGCTACTTCCTTCGTTGTAAATACCGTCGGAAGCGAAGACTACCGCACCAAGATTTTGGTTGCTGTAAAGGTCATAAATATTCTTTATCATTGCTGATAAATTCGATAGTTTGTCACCAAATTTGAAGTCGCTGCTTTCTACTACATTTTCGCCAAAAGTATATTCTTTTACTTCATAATTCTCTGATAATGAAGTTTTTAGATTGGAGAAATCTTGCAAATAGCGGTCGAGATTGTCCTTGCTCATACCTGCCGAAATAGACTGCGAGTTATCCTGCGCCAATACGATAATTGGTTTTTTTGTCTCTGTAACCAATGACTTCAATACAGGCGACAAAAGCAACAAACTCAACAAAGTTACCGCTAAAAAGCGCAAAATTCCCAACGCCCAATTTAGCTTATTGGACTGCTCTAAAAATGTTTTATTTTTATAATATAAGCCAAGTGCATAAGCCGCACCGAGAGCGACGCAAAAAATGGAAAACCAAGCTGGATACTGAAATGAAATACTCGACATATAATGAAAAAGTTAAAGTAGGCGTATAGAAATAATCGGTAATTTTTTTGGCGTTGTAAAATAACATAAGTAACTGACTGCAAGGAAGTTACGTTGTTATTTTACAACGACTTCCTTTTAAAAAAATTATGATTATTTTAGCCCAGCTACTTACAAAGGTCAAAATTACTGCTTTATTATTTTAATTTGAACGTAAAAAGCAAATAAAAGTTTTACAAAAAGAAAAACCTTTGACAACGAGTGCCAAAGGTTTTCTTCTTAACAATATTAATCACAAAATTAAACACTTCTTAGTTATCTTTCTTGATATACGTTTTGTTGCCATTTGAATTGATGTAATATTGACCACCACGAGGACCTTCGTAGATAGTGCGACCTTTATCATCTTTGCTTACAGCTTTGTCTTCTTTGCTAACGCCTGCATCTTTCACGTCTTTTACTTTTTTAGCAGGTGCAGCTGGCTTTGCTACTTCCTTAACGTCTGTTTTTGCTTCAGCTTTCGGTGCTTTTGGAGCTTTCGGAGCTTTTACTTCCTTTACTTCTTTTGTAGCTTCGTCAGTTGTAGCTTTTACTTTTTCTGCCTTCGGAGCTTTGGGCTCTTTTACTGCTTTTTCAGCTTTGGGAGCTTTTGGCTCTTTCACTGCTTTCTCAGCCTTCGGTTCTTTTACTTCCTTTACTGCTTTTTCAGCCTTTGGAGCTTTTGGTGCTTTCGGCTCTTTTACAGCCTTTGGAGCTTTTTCTGTTTTAGCAGCAGCAGGTGCAGTTTGAGCAGTAGCTACGTTAGCTGCAAAAAATAATGCGATTAATGAAAATAGTGCAATCTTCTTGATAGAATTCATAAATTTGAAATTTTAAGTTTATTGATTTTAAATAATAATATAATAACACAAAGGTAAGGGGAAATATTACATACAATATGTTAATCATTGGTTAAAATTTTTAATATCAAATATTTCAGACAAAAGAATGACAAAACCAAAAATACGATTACCTTTGTGAAGAATTTGGTTTTTAGATATAATAATCTGAAATTAAAAGGGAACGTTGTGAAAATCAACGACAGTCATAGCTACTGTAAGTTTCGCAAAAATCTTGATAAAATACGCCACTGTGAAAATGGGAAGGCTTATCAAGTGAAACAAGTCAGGAGACCTGCCAAAATCATTGCCTAAATGCCTCTATGAAAGGACTATCGGGAAGAACAATTTATGCCGCAAAAGGAGCTTTTTCTTTTGTGAACACCTTATATATAATATGTATAATAAGGAAAAAAAGAGTATTTTATTTTCAGATAAAATATTCATCTTGTCTTTCTGCTTTTCATTTTGGTTTTCTATTACATTGAAAATCAATCACTTGTGTCAAATTTTAGCTTATCAGATTTTAAAATTACTCCACTTTCGACTATCGAAAGTGCGCACTATCAGCACGTTATAGATTTCAAAACTAAGCCACTCGGAGCATTGGGTCAATTGGAAAAAATCGCCTTACAATTGTGCAAAATACAGCAAACAGAAAAGCCCTTTTTAAAAAATCCTAATATTATTGTTTTTGCAGCTGACCACGGTGTAGCTCGCTATGGCGTAAGTGCTTATCCACAAGATGTGACATGGCAAATGGTTTTTAATTTCCTGCAAGGTGGTGCAGCTATCAATGCTTTTTGTGAGCAAAACGACATACAGCTGACCGTAGTAGATGCTGGCGTAGCACATGATTTTGGAGAAATCACACATCAAGGTTTTATCGCTGCAAAACAAGCTATGGGAACACAACCTTTTCATCTTGAAAAAGCAATGTCGCTTGAAAAAGCACTCAATTCGCTTGAAAAAGGTTCGGATTTAGTAAAAAAAATCGCTCAAAAAGACTGTAATATTATTGGTTTCGGAGAAATGGGCATTGGAAATACTTCCTCTGCTGCCCTAATTATGGCTATCGTAACAGGTATTCCTTTGGCTGATTGTGTCGGTCGTGGAACAGGTGTAAACGATGAAGGCTTGGCTAAAAAATTAGTTATTTTAGAAACTGCATACAATTTGCACATAGAAAATTGTGACAACGTTTTAGATATTTTACAATCCGTCGGAGGTTTTGAAATTGCAATGATGGTAGGTGCTTTTTTACAAGCTGCTGAATCGAAAATGATTATTATGGTTGATGGTTTTATAGCAACGGCTGCTTTTTTATTGGCATACAAAGCAAATCCTACGGTAAAAGAATACGCTATTTTTTGTCATCAATCAGATGAAGCTGGGCATCAGAAAATGTTGCAATTCCTTGATGTAGAGGCAATTATGAAATTAAATATGCGACTTGGCGAAGCGACGGGCGCAGCCGTTGCTTATCCTATTATAAAGTCTGCTGCAAAATTTATGCAAAACATGGCAAGTTTTGAATCTGCTAATGTTAGTCAATAAATGCTTAAATTAAGATAGTTGTCACGTGACAAACAGAACTTGCTGTTACCCTGTTAATCAGAATTAATTTTTAAAAATGAAAAAACAATATACGCTTTTTTTTACTGCTTTAATGTTTTACACACGCCTTCCTGTGCCTTCGGGTATAGATCATAGCGCAGATTTATTGAACAAATCTACCCGTTATTTTCCTTTTATTGGGGCAATAGTGGCGGCTTTTACTTGTTTTACTTATTGGTCATGTTCGTTTTTTTTACCAAAAGAAACGGTTGTTTTGTTGGCTATGACTACAAGTGTTTGGGTCACAGGAGCATTTCACGAAGATGGTTTTGCGGACGTTTGCGATGGTTTTGGCGGCGGCTGGACGAAAGCGAAAATTTTGGAAATAATGAAAGACAGTAGAGTAGGTGCTTATGGTGCTATTGGTATGATTTTATTGTTGGGAATAAAATTTTCGTTGCTCAAAGAATTTAATTTTTATGAATTTGTATTACTTTCATTTACAGCGCATTGTGTTTCTCGAGGCTGTGCAACAAGCATTATTTTTTTTGGAGAATACGCTCGTGAAGATGCCGAAAGTAAGGCAAAACCAATCAGTACACAAATGTCTTTACAGGAATATTTATTTGCTTGTATTGCGCCTATCGTTTGCTTAGGACTTTGTGGAATGGCAAATATTAAATACATAGCCTTATTTATTTTACCTCTATTAATGACCGTTTATTTGTTTCGGTTTTTCAAAAAATGGGTTGGTGGTTACACTGGCGATTGCTTGGGCGCAACACAACAATTGACCGAAATTATGGTTTATATTGGTTTTTTTGCACTACAAAAATTAATTTAATATGCCACTTTATATAATTAGACATACGAGTGTAAATACCTCTAAATCAATCTGTTACGGACAAAGTGATGTTGCTTTGACAGAAGATTTTGAAGAAGAAAGTGCTCTTGTTTTAGCACAATTACCTACGAAAATAGATGCTATTTTTTCGAGTGATTTGCAGCGTTGTGTTCGTTTGGCAGAAAAAATACAAGCTGAAAATAACGTGCAAATAGTGTATGACAAACGTTTGCGAGAAATGGATTTTGGAGATTGGGAAATGAAAAATTGGGACGATATTCCGAAAGAAGAATTGGACGTTTGGATGAACAATTTTGTTTTTGAAAAAGCTAAAAATGGCGAAAGTTTAGAAATTTTAGCTGAAAGGGTAGGACATTTTTTAGAGGAAAATAATTATTTTAAAAATGAAAAAAATACGATTATTGTCACTCACGCTGGCGTTATCCGAGTATTTTTTCATTATTTAAAACAAGTAGAATTAAAAAATATTTTTAACATTAAAGTCAATTATGGCGAAATTGTTATTTTGTAAATAGTTGCAAATATTTACTTAGGTAGCACAAAATCAATGAATTATGAATAATAAATTTTTATTTTTTGTACTAAGCATAGCTTTAAGTATAAACCTTTTTGCTCAAAAAGAAACCGAAAATCGTATAGAAGAATTTACGGTAACTGCAAATAAATTTACTCAAAAACTGAACGAAACTGGAAAAACAGTTACGATTATTAGCGATTCTACTTTGCGTCAGAGCGAAGGCATGACCTTATCTCAAATTTTGAATATGCAAGCTGGCATCACAGTAGCTGGCGCAAATGGCAATTTCGGAACGTTGCAAACCGTTTTTATGCGTGGTGCTTCAGCTGGTAATACTTTGATTTTGTGGAACGGTATGCCTATCAGCGATCCTTCAAATGTAGATGCAGGTGTGTTTGATATGAATCTGATTCCGATAGAACAAATCGGACGCATTGAAATTGTAAAAAGCTCGCAATCAACACTTTATGGCTCTGATGCGATGGCTGGTGTGATTAATATTATTACACGAGAAGCTAAGGGAAATAAGTTATCTCCTTTTGTGAATTTGGCTTTTGGTAGCTTCAACACCAGACGTGCAACTGGAGGATTGACACTAAATGGCAAAAGAATTCAAGGTGGCATATTCCTAGGTCTTCAAAACGTAGGTGGATTTTCTGACGCTACGGATGTCTTGGGTACGCAAGAATATGACAATGATGGCTCTAAATCACGAAGTATTATGGGTTTTTTGAATGTGAAAATAAACGATAAATTCAAAGCTCGTGGTTTTTTAAACAGTAATTCTAATAGCGGAAAAGCGGATTACGATGCTAATATTGATGATAAAGATTATACTAACTTTAATACTTTTGCATCAGCGGGAGTAGGTTTAGATTATGTTTATAACAAAGGAAAAGCTGTTTTTAATGCAAAAGTAGATGGTTTTGGTCGTAGCTATGTCAATGATAGTCTTCGATTTGATACATCTATAGGTAAGGAATATACGACCTCGAATTATGCAGGTGTTAATATTTTCTCAGAACTGTATGTAAATCATCGTTTCAATGAAATCTTTGGTGTTGTTTTGGGAACAGATTTTCGTGCTTTTGGCTCTGCTTTCAACTACAATTATATTAGTCCGTTTTTCTCTTACGAAGAAAAATCGCCTACTAACGCAGCCCCAATCTATATTTCAAGTGCTTATTCCATGCTTTATGTCAAAACAGGCGGCTTGAATGTAGAACTCGGAGGTCGTATCAATAGACATTCAATTTACGGCACAAACACTACTTTTAGCTTCAATCCTTCATACTCTTTTAATGAAAAAATACGTCTATTTGCGAATGTTTCAAGCGGTTTTCG
>JANMGN010000040.1:0-1793 GCA_031374645.1 Chitinophagales bacterium
GGAAGTCGCCGTTTTGGTCGATAGAAAACACAAGTCTTTTCCGATTCAACCCGATTACGTCGGCTTGTCGTTGGCCACCACTTTGAAAGAAAATATTGACGTTCAAATACGCGACACAGCCGATTGGGCGGTTCACTTGAATTAGATATTTCTAAAACGAATTTTAGCGTACAATTCGCTAAAATTAGTGTTTAAAATAAGCACTAAAAGGGTGTGATTTTAATTTGATGTAGTTTTTCGCTACATTTGTCTTATTAAAAAAAAGTATATTATGGATTTAGAACATAAAATTACCTCTGATGGTTTTATCGAATTTCGGATGAAACTACCTACTGGTGGTAGCTTACTTGAACAAGAATTAGCTATTCAATCTTGCATTAATGCTGCTGGTTGTGTCTTAACCGAGCAATCTTTGCGCTCCTTTGACACCGACGGTAGCCCTATTAAAGTTGCTAATACCGCTTATTACAGCAAAGGTCTTGAAAAAAAAAATACCAATGCGTTTACGGACCAATAGAGGTTTATCGCCATGTTTATCAAAGTGGACAGGGGGGTAAAACTTATGTACCCCTTGAAAGTGGACAACATTTTTTTTGCACCTCTACGCCTCGTTTTGCACAAATGTTATCTTGGAAGTACGCTTACTTGAGTGGTGCGACCGTTGCGGCTGATTTATGTATCAATCACCAACGCTCTGTTAGTCCCACACTCGTCCAAAATGTGTCCGAACAGGTTGGTTTACTGTTAAGTACACATGAATCAGAGTGGCAATATGAATTACCTGCTTCTATCAACACGAATGATGTTGCTTTCATTAGTATTGGTCGAGATGGTACGTGTATGCCTGTTCTACCTAAGGGCTGGCGCGAAGCGATGTGCGGTACAATTAGTCTTTTTAAGGCAGACGGCACACGTTTGCACACTATTTACCAAGCTTGTGCGCCTGAAAAAGGTAAAGAAACCTTTGACTTTTTGATGCACACTGAAATTGAAGCCATTAAACAAAAGTGCCCCCAAGCTGAACTTATAGGTGTGGCAGACGGCGCACGGGATAATTGGACGTTCATCGAAAAATACGTTAAATACCCTATTTTAGACTTTTTTCACGCCTCTACCTATTTGGCAAAAGTGGCAGATGTACTACCCGACAAAACAAAGCTGCAGAAAAAAATATGGTTAGATGATAAGTGCCATCAACTAAAGCATGAAAAAGGTGCAGTCAAAACCATTTCTAAAGAAATCAAAGAACTTAAAAGTAAAGAGGGCGTATGCCTAAAAGAAAATGAACAAGTAAGAGCAACATTAACCTATTTTACGAATAATAGTCAAAGAATGGACTATAAAAAGTATCAAAAATTAAAATATCCAATTGGAAGTGGCGTAACAGAAGCCGCTTGTAAAATAATAGTAAAGCAAAGATTAGCGCAATCAGGCATGAGATGGCTCATAAACAATGCAGATAATCAATTAATTGCAAGAACACTAGCCTTAACAGAAGGTAGGTGGCTTCAAGCATGGAAGAATATCAGTACATTAAATTGAAATCACACCCTAACCAAAGTTAATTTTTTATCAGCATCTGGAATATATAAATCAATATTTGTTTCTGGATAACACCCACCGCCTATATTTCCATAAACCTTATTCATCGTTATTTTTCCTGATGCGTCTACACCAACCATTCTCAACATAGGTAACACAAGCCAAATTACTTCATTTTGCTTGTTGCATACAGATGTAAAGAGCCGAGGTACAGGGATGTACTCCATATCAGTAGTAGCCGTGAACAGAGA
>JANMGN010000051.1:0-1528 GCA_031374645.1 Chitinophagales bacterium
AACCAAGCTTGTTCACGTATAGTGACGTAATCACCAAGATGAACTCCATTAATTGAAAAACAGTCAAAATATCCATGCGATCCAAAAAATACATTTTTACCAATAAACAATTTATTTTTTTTATAAATTGAAACTCCACGACCTAAAAAAAATAAGCCTCTACTTTTTCCAAGAAAAGGCTTTACTAAACTTCCTCTCAAAAGCTGTAGCCCACCTTTTTCATAATAGTAAAATAAGACAGATAGCAGGCTTAAACTTTCATGCAGCGCAATTTCTTTACCCCTCAACTTTTTGTAGAGCCGTTTTAATAACCACATTTCAAATACCTGGTAAAATATATTAGTGAGACCATTTAAGTTTAAACAAATACTCTGCGTAAAAAATTAATATAACTCTCGACGTGGCTGGGCCTATTACAAGGCTTGCAATACAACCATGCACCCCAAACTTTGGTACCAGTATCAATAAAAGTACTGCATAAACAATCGATGTTATCACTTGTATTTTTTTTACAAAAACTTCTTCTTTACACATTAGTAATAATGGAACTGCTGTAGAGCAGCACATAACGACACATTGAATGGCGGCCAACGATATCAATAAAAAACCGGCATCCAAAAAGTCGTCACCAAAAAAAGATAGTATCTTAGTTGAAAAGATCCCCACCAAACATAGAAGACCAATACCCGAAAAAAAAGAGATCAACACAAACCTTAAATACATATAGCGTATATCATTAATTTTATTTTCAGAATATAGGTATGAGAATTTAGGCGCAAGAAAATTATCTACTGCTTGGCTATACAATCCTGTAAAAACTGCGATTCTTGATGCCACAGCATACACACCGACCGTATCAATTTTACAAAATAACCCCACCACAATAATGTCCAAATTTAAAATTACAAAATCTGATAATGATATTAAAAAATAATTGATCCGATCCTTAAAATTATGTTCAATTTTTTTTTTGTTTTCGACAACAAATTTCTTTATTTTAAACTTATATCTCAGCACTAATATGCATATACACAAAGCACATAAATTCGCCAATACATATCCAACTAATGAGTAAACATCATTAGTTCTTGAATTATCGAAAAAAAAGATACTAATGCCTAATAGAGGAACTAAAATACTTTGAAAAAAAACAGCAAGCTGAATCGAATTCAACGCCATCAATACAGATGATAAAAAAGCAAAACAAGCCACTATCGGGCTTGCAAATAAAACCCAAACTGAAAGATAGTTAACTCTATTATTAAATACCCAGTCAGCAATAAAAAATGCTGCGCAAACTACAAAAAGAAATATATACGCTCTTTTATAATAAAACTGATAGGCTAAAAAGTTAACTATCAGTGCAGAATAGTTGTTACCCACATGGAATTTCGACCTATCTCGCACAATTAAATTATCAGAACCAAACCTCAGAAATACACTTGCAAAGATGGATACTTGTATCACTAGTGAATAGAATCCAACACCTGCACTCCCAAAAAGATTGGCGATTTTGGTTATCCACAAA
>JANMGN010000054.1:0-2435 GCA_031374645.1 Chitinophagales bacterium
GGCAGATTTTGCGCTTGGTTTTTGGTGGCGTAAAATCTTTTGTCGGCAAAATCCCGACAGGCAATACAGGCGGAGCAAATGTGCCGCCTTTACAAATCATGGATATTCCAAAGGATTTACAAGCGATATTGGATAATTATAGTAAATGCAAATGAAAAAATAGAGTGTCATTTTTCTTTAACTTTGCAGCTTAAAAAACCAGATAGTATGTTTTTATTTCTTGATGCCTTTATTGCAGGTAGTATTTCGCTTTTAGGTTTTATCATACTTACCAATCCAAGAGAAATCAATGTGTTGGGCAACCGCTTATTGGCTATTTTTTTATTTTTAGTTGCCATTATTATCTTCGATAAAGGTTTGATTGATGGAAATTTCTATCAAAATCAGCTTGAATTTTCGGGCATGAGCGACGTTTTGCTTTTGTTTGTTCCACCTACACTCTATTTGAGCGTGGGCTATTTTGTTTCATTGGATAAAGCCTTTGACAGAAAAGATTTAAAGCACTATTTAGCTCCTGTATTACTGTCGCCAATTGCACTTTATGTTATTTTTAATGCCATTGAATACAAATTAAATACTTCACAATCAGCTACTTGTGCTGAATTTGGCATTGATCTTTGCTTCTTGTTCTCTATCGCTTTTTATTTATTTTTATCTTACGCTAAATTACAAAAGCATCAAAAAAACATTGAATTATTTACAGCTGAAACCGATACCATTGATTTGAATTGGTTAAAATATTCTCTTTTGGGCATTGCAGGAATGGGGATTGTTTTTTTTGCTGAGTTTTATTTCAATAGTCCAACTGTTTTCAAATATGCTTCTATTGGGTATTTGATTGCCACTTATATTTTGAGTTATTTCGCCTTGCGCCAATCCGAAATTTTCCCTTTCGATGCCCAAGAACGGGTAGAAATTAAAGACATCATTGCCGAACAAAATCCAACAGAGCAAGACCCAATACAAAAGCAAGAACGTCTTTCCGAAAATGTCTTATTGCCTTTGAAAATTCGCTTATTAGAGCTGATGCAAAACGAAAAAATTCATTTAGAAGATGACTTAAATCTACCAAAATTGGCTCAAAAAATGTCAATTTCTACCCATGATTTGTCGTATTTGCTCAATGAAGGTTTTGGGAAAAGTTTTTTTCAATTCATCAATGATTATCGGATTGAAGATGCCAAAAAACTATTGGCTTCTGAAAAACATGACCACCTGAATATGGTCGGTATTGCCTATGCCGCAGGGTTTAGTTCCAAAACGACATTTTATACGGCTTTCAAAAAAGCCACCAATCAATCGCCTTCCGAATTTCAAAATACAGTAAGAAAGCAAAGTTAAACTTTGCAACTACCTCAATATTTTATTTTTGTTAAAAAAGCCCTAAAAGGCGTTCGACATTACCCAATCGGACAGTTATCTGTTGGAATAGGTGTTTTTTTATGCTGTTATTTAAAAAATCATTTCAGTACAATTAACATTTTTCAAAAACAAGAAGTAAAAAATGCAATTAAAAAAATATCTTAACATAGTCATCGTGCTATTTGTAAGCCAACTTGCTATGGCTCAAAATGTTGAAAAAAAGAACACTTTGAAATTAAATGTCATAGGCATTTTTTTTGGCGACGGCAATATTGGCTACGAAAGGTCATTGAATGACAAAAATAGTATTCAATTCAATACCGCTTTTGGTCTTCAAACCATGGACGGTGTGCGTTATCAAATGAATGCACTTGCCCTTGGGTACAGATATTACTTCCGAGGCACGACCGAAAAAGGTTGGTATGTCAATCCTGAGTTGGGCGTTGCGCATGTACGCGTGAAAGATGGCAACCTGAATTTCAGAAGCACAGGTTACTTATGGCGAATTAATGGCGGCTATAAAATCACTTACAAAAATGGTTTTACCTTAGAGTTCGGTGCCGGCATTGACGGTTTTGGGAATAATTTTGAAAACAAAAAATACAATCTCTACAATCCGATTTATCCCTATTTGAATACGGGCATTGGCTATTCTTTTTAGAAAAAGCTGTTTTTTGTTTCACTTCATGAAAATAGGTCACTTGATGTAAGTGCCTTTTTTTACTTTTTCCAATCACTTTCAAAACTAATAATAAATAAAATGAAAAAAATAATTTTCCTACTATTCATCGCTTATTTTCAAATGCCATTAGCGGCACAACAAGCTTGGACACGGGCAAAAGGCAGTTATTTTGCCCAAATCGGTTGGACACCTGATAAATATGATGGCATTATTCCCGACGGCGGTGGCAAAGTCGTTTTATCCAATCGGGATTTTAGCAAAACAACCATTGACGGTTACTTAGAATACGGCATTACTGATAAATTATTGGTTACGGGTAGTGTGCCGTTTGTGTTGGGAAAATCCATCAAAACGAGTGGTGTTGCGCCCATCGGACAAACCGACGGGCGCA
>JANMGN010000083.1:0-5675 GCA_031374645.1 Chitinophagales bacterium
AATCGAACCACTTTGGAATTGAAACGCAATTTCTACACCTCCAAATGCTTTTGTTTCCTGCTTTTAATCGAACCACTTTGGAATTGAAACAATATATTTGGAGAAAGACCCTCTTTTTTTGACTTCTTTTAATCGAACCACTTTGGAATTGAAACTCGAAAGTAGTTTGGGAAGTTTTCTTTTTACAGGCTTTTAATCGAACCACTTTGGAATTGAAACGCATCATATAAAGTCCCCTTTTGGGATTTAGGGGGCAATAAATAAAAAACAAAAATACCTCACAAATCTCCGAAGACCTGTGAGGTGTTTTTACTGTAAAAAGCACTGCCAAACCTAAAACTCCATTTTTACCAATTTGTAATTCCTAAAATACGAAGCGATTACGATAAACGTATTTTTATCATATTGAAGCGAGTTTTCGGTATTCAAAAACACATCATCTTCCTTGAAACTAAATAATTTTGTAAACTTGCGTTCTCCGTTTTCATCAATAATACAGCAAATTACAGCAGGTTTGCGATCTCCGAATGTCCAAGCAGAACCTTCGGGCGAGTACGCAAAACGAACATCATCTATGGTCGTGATTTTATTCACTATATTTTTCGCATTGTCATTGTAAACATAAAAAACTTTATTATCCTTGTGCGATACCACGTGATAAAGCCCCGTTTTGTCATTCACAGAACTTATCGCCTTCGGGACGGTCGTTTCGTACATCACCCTTCCATCAGAAGAAAGGCGAGCGAGCAAACCACTCGTAGAATAATACGTCGTGCGTCTGCTATTTACCGCACCAAAACCAGCTCCATTATTCGTATTGTTCACGACAAAATATTCCAGTTCAAAATCCATAAAAATAGAATTATCGTCAGCAATCCAAGTGTTCCAAAGCGAAAGATTTTCTACACCGTAACCCTTATTTTGGCGAGATTTACTGACCTCAAAATAAGCAAATGTTTTATCACTAAATGGATTAATTGATTTCTCAATTATTTCATTTTTTTCGCCATTTATCTTAAAAAAAATAGTACCAATAGTAGTCGTACGAAAACGTCGAAAAATATTGTCTTTTTCTTTCAAACTCGAATACTGACCTACACAAACAATATCTCCTTTGTTGTCGGGTAAAATACGTAATCTATTGATTATCTTGTCTTTAAGATTGGTTTTGAAACGTTTCGAGCCAGAAGCACCATTCTGATATTCAAAAATTTCTTGTATCACTTCATCGCTTCCACGAACATCTACCGTCGCCAATACAAACACATTCGCATCATTATCCACTGCATAATCGCTCAGCACTACGTCACGGTTTTCATAAGGCAAACTCGCTTTTGCCTTCCATATTTCTTTCAGGTTTTGGTCCAAAACGACAAAAGAAAACTGCTCACTTTCTTGGCGTTTGCTCGGCAACTTATTGATAACCAATACTCTTGAGCTATCCTTAGAAAAAACCAACTCGAAGCCGCCTTCACGAGAACTCGTCGTAGGATATTCACTAATTTTGACAGGTTTTTCGAGCTTGCCTTTTTCATTAATTTTAGAAGTCAAAAGGTATTTAAAATCCTTTTGTTTGTTGTAAAAAGCCGTTATAATATACGGTTCGTTTCCGATATTATACGCCCCGATGTAGTCCAATTCTTTACCGCCAACGCCATCTACCACGAGTTCTTGAACATAAATCAGTTTTAGTTTGGGCGTGTAAGCCTCTATGAAGGTTTTATTTCCATTGAACAAACGTACCACATTTTTTATGACAATAATATTACCATTTTTGTCCCGTAAAATCTTCTCAATTGTCGTTCTATTGTCATTGGTATTAGCAAATTCTTCGCTCATCGTCAGTTTGATTGGCGAGTTATTTTGTGCAAAAATGCAGCTCAATGTAGCAAAAGCGACAACTAAAATTATTAATTTTTTCATTGTTGTATTTTTATTTATAAAAACATTTTTTCATTCAATATATTGTACGATATTTGTCATATAAAAGTTAAAAAAACTATATTTATTATGCTAAAAAATAAAATTTCACTTTTACTTACATTCTTTGTTTTGCTGGCAACTATTTCGTTTGCGCAGCTCAAAAAAAAACCACTCAAAAAAACAGAAACACCGAACAAAAATTCAGATGTTCAAGTGTTCGATGAAGGAAATAGCAGCGATATATTTGATGTAAAAAGCAGCGTTGAAGTTAATAATACACTCAAAATCAATGTTTTAAGTGTATTCGCAGGCGATGTAGCTCTGAATTATGAGCGAGTTTTGTCGCCTCATTTTTCAGTAGAAGCAGGTCTGGGTATTACACTTCCTACGCTCAGAGCAGGAAATTACCTCCAAAATTCGGGCTTTTTGGGCTTTAATTATGGCGAAGAAGTTGTACTCGACAAAGGAAATACAAGTCCTTATGCAAGCCTTGCAGTTCGTTATTTTCCATCAAAAGGCGAGAGTGATATTCCAGCAGGTTTGTATTTTTCACTCGGTACACAATTCCGAAAATACAATTTTTCTTCTCATTTAATCAATGAAAGCGTGCCTTTTGTTCCTCAAAAAAGTATTACACAACACTTTGATTATGTGCGTTTTACGGTCGGAAAAACCACAATGATAGACCGAATTGTATTGGAATATTACGTTGGTCTTGCGCTAAGAAATACTGTAAAATCATCTTATTCATATGACCTCAATAACAATTATGAAATCACGCCTTATAGTGTAAAATCATCCGCACCAACTATTGTAATTGGTTACAAAGTAGGTTTTGGTTTTTGATAAAAAATGCTGATTTTTTGCCACGAATGTAAATGTAAAAAATAAGTTGTGCTAAACAAATGCTACGTTTATTTTTGACCACATAGAAACAGAGTGTTTTAAAGAAAATATTACTAAGTAACCGTTAAAAAATAACTTGTAACACTTGGGGAATCTCAAATAGCTGTTTAATTAGCCTCTACGGGTCGTGCCTTGGCGAAATTCAAGTTTTTCAAAAATGAAGTCGGAAGAAGCAAAAAACTGTTTGAAGCCTGACGAAGTCGGCAAGTTTTTTTTGCGCCGACGTAATTTGCAGAAAAACTTTGGAATTTCGGCACGCACTTGAATTTTTGCTTACTTAACTAAAAGTTCTCCTTCCCTTTTGGGGAAGGTCGGGATGGGGCATAGAAAAAAGTGAGACGAGAAAATGGTTTAACCTACTACCATTAAATAAAACAAGGCAGATTTCACAAGGCACTTTGTTATACTTTATTTTTTAATCATTACTAAGTAGCTACATCGCAGCCAAACTCCTATCGTCGTGTGGCAGCGATGTAGCAAAAAAAATATTTAATTCTTCTGTTCAATCGTAAAACTAAAAACGCTACCTTCTCCTATTTTGGACTGATACCAAATATTTCCACCATGTATCTGAGCAACTTTTTTACAAATTGCCAGACCCATTCCAGTGCCAGGTCTTTCCAGATTGCTGATGCGTTGAAAAGGTTGAAATACTTTTTTCTGGTAAAATTCATCTAATCCAAGCCCATTATCATGTACCGAAAATTGCCAAATATCGCCTTCTTTTTCCACTTTAATTTCTATCATTGGTGTTTCGTTTTCCTTTGAAAATTTGAGTGCATTATCCAAAAGATTTTCAAACAAGTAGCTTATTCCACTCTTATAAACGTTTAAAATAGGAAGTTTTTCTGTAAAAATAACTGCATTTTTCTCTTTAATCTGCTGTCCAAGATTAGATAAAACACCATTGACGATGTCATTCAAATCAGTATCCAAAAATTTAGCATTTTTATTATTTAGCTTAGAAAAATCAATCAAATCATTGACCGTATTATTCATTTTATCTACACCCTGAACAATAAAATTAAGATAATTTAAGGCATTTTCGTTGAGTACAGGGGCATATTTTTTTTCTAATAACTGCGCAAAACTTGTAATAGAACGCAAAGGCGTTTTTAAATCATGCGAAGCAATAAAAGAGAAATTTTCCAGCTCTTCGTACGACATTTCGAGTGCATGCAGATTTTTGCGCAATTGCTCTGTCGTCTTTTCAAGTTGAAGCTGCTGCTGTTCTAAAACACTATTTTTAGCTTCTATTTCTATGGCTTGTTGCTCCAAAAGTGCATTTTTTGTCTTGATTTCGACATTTTGTTTATTCAAATCTTCTACAGAAGCCTCCAATAAATTGACCGCAATAATCTTATCTTTTTCTAAACGATTAATTTTAAAATCATTTATAGTTTGCTCTTTTTTGATAGTATTAACAAGCGCCAATAGTTTATTTTTTTCGTTTTCACTAATAGTTAGGTTTTTTAGACTTTCAACCAAAAGCGTTGTATTTTGCATAAATTTTTCTTATTTTGTTAAGTTTGGAGAAGTAAGTAAGTTTATAAAATAATTACCAATTTTTTTGTCTTTTCTGAGTAATTTTGACCTTTTGCCATCTTTTTACAGATTGTGTAAGGTGTTTTCAGGACGACGTATTATTTATTTTCATTATAAATTTTTAATTATTCATTTTTAATTAAAAATCAATTCCTTTCTTTTATAGTTACCAAACAACAAGTTTCGTTATGGAAATCACAAGATTTTCCTTCCAAATTACCGATTTCGCCATAGCTCAAAAAACCAACCATAGGCTTTTTCCATTGGTTATAAATACCTTCTATTTCGTTCTCCAAAAGTGGACCAAGTGCAGCGTGTCTGCCCTTACAAGAAAATAAAATCAGAGCATCAGGTTGCGTTTGATTTTGTTCCCAAGCATGAAATTTTGCTACCGTTTTATCAATAATTTCAAAGTCAGGTGCCATCGAAAAACGAAAACTATCGCCATCATGCACAGCGCCTACGAGCATCATACTTCCATCTTCCTCGTTTGCTGACATTGGCGCACGTAAAACACTATAGTCTTCGCCTCGTTTTACTTGCAGCGGATACTGTGCGCTCATCGTGCTAATCAAGTTTTGTGCTGTATCGGGATTGTCAAAATAACCAAAATACCTTGTAAATACTTCCAAAGCGGGCTGATTATTTATTTCATATAAAATATTACTTTTTGCAGAAGTCACGATGTGTTCGGGCCCAACTGCTGCCCAGCCACTTTCTGCCAAACCTTGCAACTCTATTTTTTCATTATCAAAAGTTAGACCAATTAGTCCATTTGTGGAAAATTTGTGATTTGAAAAAACCGTAGTATCTACCATTTTTAGGTCGTCGCCAGCCAAACCTCCAAACACAGGAAACTCATCTTTTATGATAGATTTTAAGCCATCAACGATTTCTTCGCCATCATTTGTCAAGCCAGCCGAAAGCACCAAAAGCGCGGGTTGCTCAAAAGCGGATTTGCTGTGCATCGCCAAATCAAAAGCAGCTTTGGTAATGCCGTTTGTATTTTCAATCAGTTTTATATTAAAATACTTACGGTCAATTTCTAACAAAAGCACACTTATTCCGCTTTCGCTAAGTTGGTTGTTGTGAATTTCGCCAGCCGTAGAGCAGCCAAAAACATTAATTTCATGTTGTGTGAAAATCGCCGAAATTGCTTTAGGATGATGAGCAGGAGCAGCGAATACGATTGCCAGTGTAGGACAGAAGGTTTCTTTTGATAATATGGACAATTCCTTTTCAAGATTTACGATATTATTAGCAAAAATAGTTAGACTTCGCATAGGTTTTATTTATAAGAG
>JANMGN010000085.1:0-3151 GCA_031374645.1 Chitinophagales bacterium
GCACTTTTCCAAAAGACACTCGCTTGGGAATCGAAGGTTTGGAGTGGCTCAAAGAGCGTTCGCTTACACCAGAAAGATTAGAAAAAACAAGAGTTTTGAACGAAATCGCTCAAGATTTGAGTGTTTCTTTGGCTAAAATGAGTGTGGCTTGGTGCTTAAAAAATCCTAACGTAAGTTCGGTCATTTTAGGTGCATCTAAACCAAAACAATTGGAAGAAACTTTGACCGCAAGCGAAATTCTACCGCTTTTGACCACAGAAGTTATGAGCAAAATAGAAGGAGTTTTGGGTAATAAACCAGAGATGCCTGCGTTTTAGAGAACCTATCCTAAATCCTTTCCAAAGGAAAGGACTTGTTGATTTGATATTTACAATAGCTTTTATAGTAAAACTCAAACTTTTAACTCGAGCTGTTTTATGTAATCATAAAGCCGCTCGAGTTCATATTGATACTGTTCATTATCGTAATTTTCTTCTACTAATTTTTCTAAGTATTCTACTGATTTTTTTAGGTTTTGTAGTAATAGTTGTTTGTTGCCTAAATTATAATAATTGAAGGCGATTTGATAATAATTATTGTAAAGTAGAAGGTCTGAATTTGGGTCAGAATCAAAAATATATGAATTGTTTATTAACAGATCATTTACTTTCTCAAAATTATCTATTGAGGCATGGAAATTATCTTTTTCTAATTTTAATTGAGCAAGTTGTTGATAACAAATAATTAAAAACTTTATATCTTCTATAAACCAACTATAATTTTGAAAAATACTATCTATCTCCACATCATTATAAGATAGTCCTACATAAATGCTGGAATGATAAAGAGTTTTATGAGGTGCGATTTTAATATTATTTTCTAAAATGCCTATCCATTTATTCCACTCAATTGTCAATTCATCAAATCTTTCTAATCCTAATAAAACAGCTGCCTTGTAATCCAAAAAATCCTCTATACTTAGTACATTATGTTTTGTATTTTTCTCCCATTCTTCAATTACAAGCAAAGCATCTTCGTATTTTTCTAAAAAAGTTTGAATTTTCACAATTTGCGGATATAAAGTCAATTTATACTGAACTTCCTCATCAGGCGTTTTATTTAGTAGAGAAAGCAAAAGTTTTAATTCTTTCCTTTTCTCATTTTTTATCTTTTTCAGGTCAGCTTTTTCTTCTGTACTCGGCTCTACAATGTTTGTCATTGTTCTCAATATTTCTACATCTCCTTTTATATCCAAAATCAAAGAACGAAAAGACCACATATCGGGCATGTTTTCTATCATTTTTCTCGAATACATCGTACCAATAGTGGCAGGAACGAACACAATCAATGCAATAGGATATTGAGCGATTTTATCCCGACGACGATTTAAAATTCCAAGAATTTCTCTTTTTCTATATTTTTCAAGTGAGTTTTGCTCATCTGTTTGTAACAAACTACCAAAATCTTCTAAAAATAAAAAACCTTTTTCTAAATAAAAATACTCTTCCATTAGTTTTTGGTAAGTAAACTCTCTACAATTCAAAGTTTTTGAAAGTCTATCAGGAAATTTTTCTATCAAATCATTCTGTAACTGACGCACAAATTTAATGTGATTGTAACGAACAATCACAAATTGAAAAGCCTCTGTTTTCAATATTTTAAACAAAGGCTTGGTTTCTTCTATATAATTATCCAACATATTGCTTGTATAATGCAGATTCTTCTACGATAGGATTGACACGTTTGTATGTGCCGTCATTGTATTCAAAAACAATAAGATTTTCTAATAATCGTTGCCAATCTTCGCCAAAAGGTAAAGAATCTCCTTTTTCATTTGCTTCTTTTAAGGTTTTTAACTTCGCTAAATCGTCCGCAGTCAAGTAATGTGCTGTCTTAGAAGCCAATTTTTTAATGCCTTTTTCCAAATCAGCTAAGTAGATTTTGTCACTATCTTCGTCTGAATACATATTGGCGTATTCCAAAATTCGTAGTAATTCTCTCGGAGAACCTCCTCCGTAAAGGATTGCTTTTCTGACCGTTTCGTTGCTATCAAACAAAGAAGCATCTATTCTTTTGTAAATAAATTCTTCAAACCTTAAAATTGCCTTTTCTATTATTGTTTCATCTTTTTCTTTCAATTTTACAAAAGGAAAAGAAATTACGGTACTAAATGCACCAAGTACCTGTTCCTCAGAAAGTAATTCTATCGGAAGCGTAAAAATAGTATGCACTTTTATTTGACGAATACGATTACTCTCTTCGATGATAATTCTTCTACGAGTGCTTGCAGTAAATGCTTTCTCAAGCCCATCTACGATAAAAATAACCTCTTTTGCAATATTTTTTCTGCGCAATTGCATATTCACAGCCTCTACAAAAGAGTTAAATTTGAGCGAAAAATCAGTAAAATTATTTCTAAAAACGGTTCTTATTTTGTCTGAATTTTCCTTACTTCCAGTCAAATTTGCCTTTAATTTGGCAGTAATATTCAAAAAACTAAAAAAACTTGGCGTTTTAGCATCTATTTCTACTTGAAAACCGCCTTCGCTCTTGATACTTTTGTTTACCTCTTCTACTCTTTGACCAAACCACTTTTGCAAATCATTAATAATATCTTTATCAATATCGATATTTCGTGTATCTAATTCTTGAAAAAGTCGCTCAATTTGAAAAATCAAAATATCCATATACTCCATATCATTCAAATCTAATCCATCGTCAAGGTTACAAGTTACACAAAAAAAACAGTCTTTATTATTAAGTTTATCAGCAATTTTTGCCAATTCAGACGTTTTTCCAGAACCTCTCATTCCAGCTAAAAATAGTATAACCTTATTATTTTGATTTATTTCCCTATTAAAAACAAAGGTTTTAGGATGAACATTGAGCGATTGATAAACCATTCTATCTTCAAAATCTCCTCTCACATCAGAAAAATCTGTATAAAACTCATGCTCGGGCGTGACAGGTACATTAAGCCTTACTGCATTATCTATCTCATCAATGCTTGTGGCTTTTTTATAAAATTTTAAATTATTATTTATCATAAAGTTTTCTCTTTTTGAAATAAAATAACTGATTATGCAAAATTAAGAAAAAAATATGAGTGTAGAAATTATTAATTGATAAAAAACAAAAAAGACTTAAAAACAATTGTTTTTAAGTCTTTTTT
>JANMGN010000115.1:0-6666 GCA_031374645.1 Chitinophagales bacterium
CCTGAGCTTGCGAAGGAACTCACGATTATATCTACGTAGGCATAACTAGGAGTTCCTTCGCAAGCTCAGGATGACAGTGTAAGAATTTTACAATTTTTCAAATTTTCATAAAAAGGGTAAAACCTTATGCATTACAGTATAGTACAGAAAACTATCGAATTTTGTGATTTCAAAAAAATCAGTACAAGACGTTTTAGATGTAGCTCGTGTAGAAGACATCGTAGGCGATTTCGTAGGACTAAAAAGACGTGGTGTGAACCTGATTGGGCTTTGTCCTTTTCATGGCGAAAAAACACCTTCTTTTAATGTTAGTCCTGTCAGAAATATTTTTAAATGTTTTGGTTGCGGAAAAGGCGGCGATGCAGTTACCTTTTTGCGTGAACACGATAGTATGTCGTTTGAAGACGCGATTCGGTACATCGCAAAACGCTATAATTTGCCCTTGGAAGAGGTCGAGCTTTCGCCCGAAGCAATTCAAGAACGCCTGCAAGAAGATAGCCTTTATTTACTCAATGATTTTGCGCTGGAATTTTATCAAAAACAAATGTTAGAAACGGATTTGGGCAAAAGTATTGCGCTAAATTATTTCAAACAACGTGGTTTTTTAGATGAAACTATACAAAAATTTTCACTTGGTTATGCGCCCGAGGCTTATGATGCGCTCACAAAAGCGGCAATTTCGGCAGGTTATAAAGAGGATTTGTTGAAAAAGTTAAAATTGAGTACGGACGCAAATCGAGATTTTTTTCGAGCCAGAGTGATGTTTCCGATACAAAATTTGACAGGAAAAGTAGTAGCATTTGCAGGTCGGACTTTGAGTTCAGATAAGAGCCAACCTAAATATATAAACTCTCCAGAATCAGAGCTTTATCACAAAAGTAAAGTTTTGTATGGTGCTTTTCAAGGTAAAAAAGAGATTGCGAAAAAAGACCTTTGTATCGTTGTAGAAGGTTATTCTGATGTGATTTCTTTGCATCAGTCGGGGATAGAAAATGCGGTCGCACCTTGCGGAACTGCCCTGAATGAAGACCACGCTCGGGTACTGAAACGTTTGACTTCGAGTGGCAATATTTTGTTTCTTTTTGATGGTGATGCGGCAGGAATTGCGGCAGCTACCAAAAATTTAAAGAATGTTTTGTCGCAAGATTTAAACGTTAAAATTGCAATTTTGCCCGATGGAGAAGATCCTGATAGTTTCGTTACAAAAAATGGGGCAGAGGCTTTGCGGCAATTTTTAGACCAACAGGCGCAGGATTTTATTTATTTTAAAATACAGCAACAAAAAGCAAAAATTGACAAAGACCCGATAGAAAAAGTCAAATTGTTGCGTGAGATTATAGAGCTGATTGGTTTAATTCCCGATGGACTGAAACGTGCAGTTTACACCAAGGAATGTTCTGCAAGACTGGAAGTAAGCGAAGAATCTTTGCTGCAAGAATTGAACAAAACGATGTTTCAGGAAGCTGCAAAAAAGAAGCAACAAGCTGAACGTCAGTATTTTAGAGAAAATGGCGGCAATGGAAATCCATATATGCCTTCGCCTACGGACGAGATGGAATTTATTACTGCGCCTCGCCAAAAATCGCAGCAAATTGGCGTAGAATATGGCAGTGATTTTCAAGAAAAAGACATTATTCGTATTTTGCTCTTGGCTGGCGATAAAATTTTTGATGTAGAGCAAAATGTTACGGTAGCGGAGTTTATTATTTCCAATATTGATGACGTTTTAGATGATTTTGACAATAAAACGTTTGAGCGTATCGCAAAAGAATGTGCTACTTTGGTACGAAATGGAGATACGGTTCGTTTCCAATATTTTGTGCAACACCAAGACGAAGGAATTAGAAAAATGGCGATAGATTTTTCGACCTCGCCCAATGATGATTACAGTCATAATTGGGAAATACGGCATCAGTCGCCTTTGAGAAATCAAAAACCAGTAGAAGAAAATTTTACAGAAGATAGTTATCAGGCTTTGCGACATTTTAGATTGCGCCGTTTGATGCGTCTTTGTGATAAAAATCAAGCCAAAGTCAAAGAATTTCCACGTGATGGCGATGGCGAGCAATTTATGCTTTTGCTAAAAGCACAACATAAACTGATGGAATTGAGAAACTCCTTGGCGACCGAATTGGGAATTGTAACACTAAAATAAAAAGTTCAAAAAATTATGGATATTCAAAATCTTAGACAAAATAAGTCATTTATTGTTTGGGCTTCTTTTCTTTTTCTGATGCTGGTTTGGGGCAGTTCCTTTTTTTTAGTCAAACAAGGTTTGAAAGTTTTTTCGCCCGTAGAAGTGGCGAGTATTCGTTTGAGTTCTGCGATGTTTGCCTTAATTTGGTTGGCAATTCCTCATTTCAAAAAAATATCACGAGATAAATTTCCTCACTTATTTGTTTCGGCAATTATTGCGATGGGCGCACCTGCATATCTTTTTGCGATAGCACAAACGCCCGAAATCGGCATAAGTAGCTCTATATCAGGTGTTTTGAATGCAATGACACCGCTTATGACTTTTGTAGTAGGAATTATTTTTTTTAATCAAAAAATGACTTTGATGAAGGTTATTGGCTTACTCATGGGATTTTTTGGTGCAGCAACTTTGATTTTAGTTAATGCAAAAGGTCAGTTGATTATCAATGATTTTGGCTTTTTTGTCTTGATTGCTACTGTTTGTTATGGTACAAATGTTAATTACATCAAACGTTATTTGGCTGATATTCCATCATTACAATTGTCTTCTATAACGGTCACGATGGTTGGTTTGATCGCATTTTGTATTTTGCTAACTACTAATTTTTGGACAAAATTAAATACCTTGCCCGAAGCAAAAAATAGTTTTTTTAAACTCGTTATACTTGGCGTGATGGGAACTGCCGCAGCACAAGTCGTTTTTAATAAAATGCTGACCTATACTTCGGCTCTTTTTGCGAGTTCTATCACTTATTTTATACCAATAGTGGCGGTGCTTTGGGGCATTTTAGACAATGAAGTTTTGTTGCCTTGGCACTATTTAGGCATGGTACTGATTATCGGAGGTGTTTTGGTTATGAATAGAGATAATAAACGAGCTTAATTTTTTAGATCTCAATATAAAGTACATAAAAAAACCTTAAAAGCATTGCTTTTAAGGTTTTTTTTATTCTATTAAAGATATTTTCTACTTGTATCTTCTCTTGACTTTTTTAGACTTTACGTTGAAGTTGTTACCAGCTGTATCTTCGTTTCCTTCTGGACCACCAACACGTGTCATAGCACAACGGAAACCAATAGTACGGTCAGATTTGTCTTCTTCTTTGAAACGACGTGCGCCTGGAGACATCCAGTAAGCACGGTCAGCCCAAGAACCACCTTTGATAACACGAGCTTTGTCACTAATTAAAGAGCTTTTACCATAGTTGTAAGCTACTTGTGAACCTTTATCTGAGTCTAAGAAGTTATAAATACCTTCACCACCAGATTTGTAGTTTTCACGTGTTGCAGCCTCATCATCTTTGATATTACGGTATTTCAAACGACCTAAACTGTCTTTTTCAACAGGTTTACCGTTTTCATCAACTTCTTTTGTCATAAAGTTATTACCACGGAAAGAGTTCAAATCGTGGTTTTCAACGTCACGCAATGTCAATGAAGTCAAAGGACGGTATAAGTCCATTGTCCATTCATTTACGTTACCTGCCATGTTGAAAAGACCAAAATCATTTGGCATAAATCTACGAACTTCTGAAGTAATAGAAGCCTTATCGTTTAATTTACCAGCAACACCCATATAATCTCCTTTGCCACGCTTGAAGTTGGCTAAGATTTCACCTTGATACTTGTTACGTTTTTTGTAACGAACCGTGTTGCCATCCCAAGGATATACACGACGGTCGCTTACTCTTTCGTCTTTTGAACCTTCTTGCTTACCAATCAAAGCCAAAGCAGCATATTCCCACTCTGCTTCTGTTGGTAAACGGTAAGATGGCAACAAAACACCATCTTCAAAACGAACAGGACGCTCGCCACCAGATTTCAAATCTTTAACGTTTTTACGAACATTACCTGTGTATTGTGCTGCGAGATATGCTTCTGTATTGAAGTTATCTGCATCTTTTGGAGCTTCTGCTAAGTTTAATACGCCACGCTCGACAAGAATCATCTCGTTTACACGGTCAGTACGCCATTTACAGTATTCATTTGCTTGTGTCCAATTCACACCTACTACTGGATAATCATCGTAAGAAGGGTGGCGGAAATAAGTTTCTACCAATGGCTCATTGTAAGCCAATTCTTCACGCCATACCAAAGTATCTGGCAATGCTTTGCTATATACTTCTGGATACGAAGCTCCGAAAACACGGTCTAACCAATAAAGGTATTCACGGTAGTCCGTATTACGAACTTCTGTTTCGTCCATATAGAAAGAAGAAACTGTTACACGACGAGGAACATTGTTCCACTCTTTCATCACATCTTCTTCTGTGATTCCCATTGCAAAAGTACCACCTTGAATCAATACGAGGTTTGGTCCGTTTACTTGACCTTCATACTTTAACTTTTCAAAACCGCCCCACTTTTGGTCATTATAGTTCCATCCTGTAGTTGCTGACTTCTCTTTTTTAGAGCAAGAGGCCAATAAAAGGATTAATAATGCCAACGGGCCAAATTTAACAACACTTTTCATCATTGAGCTATTCTATTGATTATGAATGATTTATCTTATTTTTGGGTACTAATTTTCTTTTGTTCTGATTTATATTACAAAAACGCTGCAAATATAAAACCAATATTTGAATTATTTGCAATAATAAACGATAAGAGTTATAAAATTTTGTACGTTTGATACAAACTTTAACAAAATTTATTTTTTATGCGGTTTTTATAACGATTTATTTTAATGTTATCTAAATTTTTTACGACAAATTCCCTTTAACGCATAAAATTAAAACAATCTGAATAATTTACTTTGCTGTGATCTGTCAGTTCATCAAAATTTAAAATAACTGAAACCTCATGCGCTCCAAAAGAACCTGGCAAACCATTTACCGTAATATCGTGACTGTAACAGATTTTAGCAACGCCTTTTTTCACACCTACATTTACCAGTATAGCATCGGAGTTGCGAAAAGTATGACGGAAACCAAGACCTCCAAAAACTGCGCCCATTCCTGCTTGCGCTCCAATATTTATTTGAGAAAAATTACCCTGACGAGCAATAAGTAAGTTTGGTGTTATAAACGATGTGGTTCTTTTTTTATTGTTTTTGCTCAAAACAATTTCGTAACCTGCTTGCAAGGAATATAAAATTGGTAATCCTGTGTTGAGTTGTAATTTATCGTTTATAATGCTTTGGTTTGGCGAATTGAGATGTTTAAAAGAAAGTCCTCCGTACCAGTGTTTGTTATAAACCAAAAAGCCTGCCGAAGCGTCAAAGTAATTGTTAGATAAATTTATTGGGCGCACTTCTTTGCTTGTGAGTGTGCCTGTTTGTCCATTGATAGGGTCTAACATATCTAAAAAAACGAGTTTGTCCCAGTCTAAACTGATTTGACCAACGCCTGCTTCTACTCCTATTTTAAAATTTGTACCTGAGCGTGTCCGCAAACGATAAGCGTAACTTACTGCGGCATTATTTTTCCTGTAAATACCATCGCCCGCTTTGTCTGCCAAGAGCGTAAAACCAAAACCACTATTCAAAGGCTGTATGAATTGGTCATAAGAAGCCGTAAAAGTATTGTAGGCATTGGAAATATTGTGCCATTGATCTCGATAATTTACACCTACACGTGGCGCAACTGTGTTTCCTGCAAATGCTGGATTAAGTTGAATAGGTGTAGTGTAAAATTGTGTAAAAATAGCATCTTGCGCAAAACCTTGCGCAATTGCCATACCTATATATACGTATAGTAAGAGAAGTATTTTTTTCATGTGGAATAAGTCTTTATTTTGAACGAAAGAAAAAACAAAAATAATACGTTTATCCTATTTTTTAACAAGTTAGTTGGGTGGAAATAAATCAAAGCACAATTATAGTAATATTAATTAAAATTATATACTTTTGAGGTATAAAATTTTTGGGTATAGGCACAAAAAAAAGTCGTTACTCTTTTGCAACGACTTTTCAACAACAAATTATAATCCCATGAACATAAACTCTTTGGTAGTAACTTATTTTTCCATTTTGCATTTAGTTAAGCAAGTTACCTATATATTTAATATTAACCTTTTCTATTTTTTTTCTTCTTGTTAGAAGAGATTTTTCAATTGAGCCAGACTTAATGCTCGTCCCTTAGCATCTGGCTCAATTGTCAATCTTAAATCCCATGAACACCATTAAGGTGTTGAACATATCCAAAACTAAGCTGACTCTTTTGTCTAACTTATTGTTATAAATAATACTCTGTCGTCCCTTACGTTTCTTATTTATAATACAAAGATGCGACCTTCTGCAAACCTACACAATAACATTTTTTGGCACTTGTGTTGAAAAAACATTGTACTTATTGAATATAAATAACTGATAATCAATATTTTATAATAATTAAATGATGAAATTTGTGAAAAAAAAGTGAAAAATATAATTTTACTTTTTTGAAAAAATTTTTTATTTTTTTTTCATTTATTTTTAAAATAAATCATAAATATCTGATAATCAGTGTTTTATGATTAAATAAAAAAATA
>JANMGN010000146.1:0-8163 GCA_031374645.1 Chitinophagales bacterium
ATATATATATATATCCTTAAAAAATCTCCTTTCAGAAGCACCTATGCGCTTTTCTGATGCAGCAAAAAGCAAAACGCTCTTGGTAGAAATTCCTCAGCCCGATGGCTCGGTGGAGCATTTTCGTATAGAAGAAGCACCTACGATGCACGCTGATTTGCAAGCAAAATATCCAAATATTCGCTCTTTTGCAGGTTTTGGTATAGAAGACCGAACGGCCACTATACGTTGTGAGTATTCTCAAAACGGTTTTTCTGCTATGATTTTAGCAGAAGGAAAAACCGTTTTTATTGATCCTTTTGCAAAAGGAAATACAGATTATTATATTGTTTACAATAAAAAAGATTTTATAAGCAATAAAAAAATGAATTGTAAAGTCGTTGGGGACACTGACGACGTTGAAATCGAAACAGGATTTAATCAAGAAGAAGCACGCACAGGCGATGGTAAGCTACGTACGTATCGTTTGGCATTGTCTTGTACAGGCGAATATACGCAATTTCATGGCGGTACAGTTTCTGGAGCAATGGCAGCTATGAACAAATCTATGACTCGTGTGAATGGTGTTTATGAAAAAGAGTTTTCCATTACGATGACGATGATTGCGAACAATGATGTTTTGATTTACCTAAATGGACTTACCGATCCTTTTACAAATGACGATGGCAGTGCTATGCTCAACGAAAATCAAACTATAGTGGATAGCAAAATTGGTAATAACAATTATGATATAGGGCATATATTTAGCACAGACGGTGGAGGTATTGCAAGCATAAGGTCACCGTGTAAAACTGGGAGTAAAGCGAGAGGTGCGACGGGTGGCGATTCTCCTGTAAATGACCCTTTTGATATAGACTATGTGGCTCACGAAATGGGGCATCAATATGGTGGAAATCATACTTTTAACAATAGTTGTAATAAAAATATCAATGCGACTACCGCTTACGAAGTTGGTAGTGGTTCTACGATTATGGGTTACGCTGGTATTTGTTCGCCAAATGTTCAAAACAACAGCGATGCGTATTTTCATACTGCAAACCTTTTGGAAATAAATACTTACACGGTTACTGGAACAGGAAATACTTGTCCACAAAAAACAAATACAAGCAATAATGCCCAACCTTCGGTCAATGCTGGTTTAGATTATATTATTCCGAAAAGTACGCCTTTTGAGCTTTTGGGTTCAGCAACTGACGCTGACAACGACCCAATGACCTACTGCTGGGAGCAGTACGATAATGCAATTGCAACACAAGCTCCGAAGGCTACAAACACAGGCGGTCCTGCATTTCGTTCGTATTTTCCCAAAACAACGCCTGTTCGTGTTTTCCCGAATTTAGATAATTTGACAAAAAATACTAATAATACTTGGGAAGTATTAGCTTCGGTAGCGAGAACTTACAATTTTCGCTGTACTGCCCGTGATTTACACAACGGTTTTGGTCGTGCAAATACAGACGGAATGTTAGTAACTGTAAACGCTACTGCTGGTCCATTTTTAGTAACAGTTCCGAATACTGTAGTAAATTGGGAGGTTTTTACGAAGCAAAGTGTAACTTGGAATGTTGCGAGTACAGATTTAGCTCCCATAAATGCTGACAAAGTAGATATTTTTCTTTCTACTGACGGTGGCTACACTTTTCTAGATACTTTGGCAAAAGGGGTAACGAATAACGGCTCGTATGAAATTACGATTCCGAATAAACCTACTACGAAAGCACGTATAAAAGTAAAAGGGTCAAACAATATCTTTTTTGATATGTCAAATCAAAATTTTACGATTAGTTTACCGCCCGTACCACTCTTTATTTTTACTACGCCTACAAAAATATTTAATATTTGTAAAGAAAAAACAGATAGCGCATCGCTTGATATCAATTTGACTTCGGTCGCTGGTTACAAGGAAAATGTCAAAATTACAACTTCTGGACTTCCCAAAAATGCAAAAGTAACTTTTTCACAAGACACGATTACACCTTCAGGTAATGTAAAAGTAACGTTTTATGACTTAAAAAAAGTTGCAAATGGTGTTTATACAGTATATATAAAAGGTAAAGGAATAACAAGAAATGATTCTATCCCTGTTACAATTAGTGCCTTTGCAGGTGTGCCTACCATTGCAAACGGTATTTCGCCAAAAGATTATAAAGGGATAAAAATAAAAGGAGAAAATTTGCTTTGGAAATCTGCTCAAAATACGGCTTCTTATATCATTGAAATCAGTAAAGATTATCTTTTTTCAACGATTGACGAAACAGCAACTGTGAGTGATACATTTTATTTACCTACAAAATTACAAATTGCGACTGTTTATTTTTGGCGTATAAAATCGAATAATCATTGCGTAAATGGTTCGTATTCAAATACTTATGCTTTTCAAACATCGGATAGGGTTTGTACTATTTTTGATGGAACAGCTCTGCCTTTGACTATTCCTGCAAATGCTATTTTTGACCAAAAAGTTGATGTGGTTGCATTAGGAAGTAGTATCGTAAATGATGTAGAAGTAAAAGTAAATATTTCGCATACTTTTGTTTCAGATTTGGTTTTGTCTTTGGAAAGCCCCGCTGGCAAAAAAGCAGAACTTTTAGTAAATCAATGCACAAGCAATGATAACATAGACGCAACATTTAGTGACTTAGGTACAGCACTGGTCTGCGCAAATTTACCTGCGGTAAAAGGTATTGTAAAACCAACTGCTCCACTTTCTATTTTTCAAGGCGCAGCAGGTAATGGAATTTGGAAACTTCGAGTACAGGATATAGATGGAACAGGAGCTGGTGGAACAGTAAATTCTTGGAGCTTAAAAGTTTGTTCAGAACAGCCTGTTGCAGTTGTAATCGACTTGACGAAAAATAAATTTCAACTCGTAGAAGGAACTTCAAAAGCGGTAAATAATCAGTTTTTAAATGCAACTTCTGCCAATATTCAGCCGCAAAACATTACGTATTTGATTACAAAATTGCCTACGCAAGGTGTACTCAAAAGAGGTTCATCTTCTTTGAGTTTGGGTGCAAAAATTACACAACAAGAGATAAATACTGGCGCATTATTGTATTACAACAATGCGGTTTCTACGCCTTTGGATTCTTTTCAGTTTTTACTTTCTACTACAAATAATGGTTGGTTGCCTACACAAACTTTTTACATCAATGTTTTAACTGGTAATTTATTGACTGTTTCTGCGGTACAAACAAAACCTATCGCTTGTAACAATGAAAAAAATGCAGAAATAGGTATAGATGTTATTGGTGGTCAAAAACCTTATAAATATAGTATTGATGCAGGTTTGACTTATCAAGATACGAGTTATTTTAGTAATCTTGCGGCTGGAAAATATTTTCCAACCGTAAAAGATGCACAAGGTTTGGTCAAAAAGATAGATTCTATTTTGATAAAAAATCCTGACGTTTTGAAACTGACAAGTACCAAAGACAGCAATAATATTTTCTTGAAAATTGCTGGTGGAACAAAACCGTATTCGATTAGTTTTAACAATAAGGCATTTGCTCAAATAGATTCGTTTTTCCAATTATCAAACGGAAAATATCCCATTTTGGTAAAAGATGCAAACAATTGTACTACAAAAGATACTGTCTCAATTGCGATTAATACGTTGGTTATCAATGCTTTATTAAATAAAAAAGTATTGTGTACTGATGGGAAAACAGGCGAAATTGTTGTGAATATTAAAGGTGGAAAAACGCCTTATCAGTACCAACTCAATAATGGTGTTTTTCAAGCAAGCAACATGTTTAGTGGTTTGGTAGCTGGGAATTATACGGTTACTGTAAAAGATGCGGAGAATTTTACAAGAGTAAGTAATAGTGTTTTACTTGAAAATCCTACAGCTATTTCAGCAAAAATTACAGTTATTCAAGATAGCATTTTTGTAGACGGAATTGGTGGAACAGGTTTTTTAATATATAGTTTTGACGGAAACGCATACAATAGTAAAAATACTTTTGTTAGTCCTGACAATGGTAAATTAAAATTACTAATTAAAGACGAAAATGCTTGCGTTGTCGCTTACGATTTTGTAGTAAATGCACTAAAATTGGTCATAGATAATTTTAAAGGAGTTACGTGTACTGACGAAAAAAATGCAGAATTGACAATCGCAGCAAACGGAGGTATCAAACCTTATCAATTTAGTATTGACAATGGAGCAACCTTTCAGACTACTGGAAATTTCAAAAACCTAAGTGCAGAAACTTATAATTTGCTTGTAAAAGATTCTACTGGCTTTACAAAAACGACTAAGTATAAGATAAATAATCCTACACCATTGGTAGTAAAAACGACTTCATTGGGTAGCTCTGTAACAATAAGTGCAAGTGGAGGAACAAGTCCTTACACTTATGCTGCCGATGGTGGTAAAGAGCAAAATACGAATACTTTTGACAATTTAACGCCTGGTAATCACGTTTTTGTGGTTACTGATGCCAATGGTTGTAAAGCATCTATTTTTGTGACAGGTGTAGCTACTTTTGATTTGGCAGCGGCACTTGGTATCAATGTAGCACCTAATCCGACCAATGATTTTGTACTAATTCGTTTTGCGCAACCCTTGGAAAATATAGTGCAAGCGGAACTTTCAGATGCACAAGGGCGTATTTTATTCAAACAAAAATTAAATGCAAGTGCAACAGGTATGCGCCTCGAGATGGCAAATTATCCGAACGGAATGTACCAACTTATGCTTCGTAGTGGAACACAGTTTTTTGTAACTAAAATTGCTGTGATAAAATAAATTACAGAACTATTTCTATACGCCTACTTAAAAAAATGCCAATGCTACAAGATGTAACGTTGGCATTTTTTAAAAATAATCAAAAAAAGATGTGGTGTACGAGTAAAAATACTATTTTTGCATAAAATTTTTAGACAAAACATCTATACAATACTATGAGCGAAAAGAAAAAAGAAGGTTTTTGGTTGAATATCGAAACCATAATTATTGGTGCGTTCTTTTTATTTTTTATCGTTTGGGCTGCCCAAAAATGCAATAATTCCTCGAAAGGAAAGCAAGCTGAAATAGATAAAAATCGACAAGCATTTATTCGAGATAGCATCAATAGGACTAAGGCAATAGCTACTGTTGTTCCTTTACCTGTTACACCTTTGGCACAAACGACCGTACAAAGTAATACGCCTCCTGCGGCAGTACCTGTACCTGCGACCGTTCCAGTTCCCGCTGCACCACGTGCTGCCGTTCCAGCAACACCTGCTACGACACCAGCAAAAACAGAAGGACAGCAATTGTATGTAACGATTGAAGGGCTAAACGTCCGTGCAGAACCCAATTTGAAAGCAAAATCTTTTGGAAAATTAAAACTTTTTGACCAAGTAACATTTCTCGGAAAAGTTACCGAAGATGCTCAAAAACTAAGCCTCGGAACAGACGAAGCCGAAGAGCCTTGGGTGAAAATAAAAACCAAACGTGGTACTATTGGTTGGGTCTATGGCGCAGGCGTTAGTTATTATAAAAAGAAAAGAAAAGGTGTACTGTAAAATACTCAAAAATATAGCATGAAAAAAATAGTAGTAGCGCATGATAAAAGTTTTGAACTTTTTATCAGCGAACAAGAAATACAAGCACGCTTATTGGCTATTGGTGACGAAATAAAGGAGAAATACCAAGACAAACGACCTCTTTTTATTGGTGTGCTAAACGGAGCATTTATTTTTGCGGCTGATTTGATACGTGCTTGCGGCGATTTAGATTGTGAGATTATTTTTGTGAAATTGTCGTCTTATTCAGGTTTATCTTCTTCAGGAAAAGTAATTTCTGTGATTGGTGTAGAGCCAAATATCGTAAAAGACCGTGATGTGATTATCATAGAAGACATTGTGGATACAGGAAAAACAATGAATGATTTTATGCAAACGCTCAATAGCTACGAACCAAAATCTATAGCACTCGCCACGATGTTTTTGAAACCTGATGCTTTGGAGCATGATGTACCTGTGGATTATGTAGGATTTTCTATCCCTAATAAATTTATTTTAGGTTATGGTTTAGATTACGACGGTTTGGGCAGAAATCTTTCAGAAGTATATCAATTGGTTATTTAATTAACAAATTTTCAATCTATTGTTATGAGCTTTTTAGAGTGGTTTTTGGGTAAAAAAGAATTACCCAAAACAAGACCAGATATTCGTTTCGGAAGATTTATTGATGTTTATAAAACAGCAAAACAACTCGCTCATTGGGAAAATGCACGGTTGGCGTTTGAGCAAGATAACTTTTTCTTATCTTGCAAAGAACTGTTATGCTATATACTGGACGAACGTGAAAATAATGTTTCGTGGAGCGAAAATGCAAATAAAGTAAGTTTTACAATTGTACAAGGCTCTCAAAAAATTATCGGAAATTTTAATCAACAAATGCTATCAGCAGAAGTTGCTATTGCAAAAGCAAATAGTTTAAATGTTGGTTTGCTGAGGAGATTAATTGACCAGACGACGACACTTTCTTATACTTCGTACGCATTAAAGCCTGATAATGAGATAGTTATACGATTTTCGACAAGTGCGGCAGATGGCTCGCCTTACAAAGTATTTTTTGGACTTAAAGAAATGGCAGTAAATGCCGACAAGCAAGATGATTTACTGCTTCACGATTTTGATACTTTACAAATTGTAGATGAATCTTTGCGAATGCTTATTCCTGAAGATGAAAAAAACATTAAATACAACTTCTTTCTCAGCGAAATACAAGGGGCTTTTTTTTATATAGAAAAATTAAAAGCCAAAGTCGAGCAACAACCCAAAACAGCAAGCTACTTGATGTTAGATGCTATTTATAAAATAGAGTATTTGGTTTGTCCCGAAGGCTATACTTTAGATATTTTGGAACAAGCGCAATTACAGTATTTTGTAAATGATAATAAAAATATTGAACAAAAAAATAGTGCTTTAAAAAGGGCTTTACAGCAACTGTTAGAGCTTCCACAAGCCGATTTTTACAAAGAAATGTACCGTACCAAGGCGACTTTCGGTGTAGCACAAGCTGTTTCACATGATGCTTTTGTCCAACAATTGGATGCCGAATTACCTCAGATAGATTGGTATTTGCGTAGTGAACAAGAGCGTGTTAGCGAGGCGATTTGTAGTAATATTGCAGGATTTTGCTTACTTAATTGTACTTTACCCAAACCCGATCAGGCTCTTTTTTATCTATATTTTGAAATTTTAGAAGCTGACTTTTTTCAAAAACTTAGTTTTGATGCACCATATTACAATGACGACAAATCCATCAATACAAAAAATATAAAAGCAGCAATACAATTAGTAGTTGAAGAAAACAAAGAACAATTTACTCAGTTAAAACCAGCAATTGACAGTTTAGATTTCAATTCACGTGCTTTATTTGCAAAAAGTTATCTGCTTATGATGAGAAATTTAGATTTGACGAGGGCATAATTTATTTGGTAAAAATAAATAAAAAACCGAATTTTTCATATCGAAAAATTCGGTTTCTTTTATTTTAAAACACTGATTAGGGAAACGAAAAAAACAAATAGCACAGTTTAGTTACATAAAGTGCTGATTAACAGTATTTTAAATTTTTTTAATTATTCATTTTTAATTATTCATTATACTAATTATTTATTTTAGTATAGTAATATCTCCTCTAAACACCACGCCATCTGCAATATTTAGATTTAAAATGTAGTAATAAGTCGCTTGCGGAAGATTTTGACCATCTTGGTTTGTACCTTGCCATTCGTTTTTGTAAGGACGTTTGCTATATACTACGTCGCCCCATCTATTAAAAATAGTTAATTCGGCATCTTTAAAACGCTCTGGCTGAAACTCAATTGCATCTATTCTGAAACCATCGTTTAAGCCATCTCCATTAGGCGTTATCGTATTCGGAATAACAACGTCATTACAAGCAGACGGGTCAGATGTAATTTTGAGTGTTACTTTTGCTGTATCACGATACTGCGGACAATTCTTACTCGAAACGATATACTTAAATTCTTGTGTTCCTGCGTAACAATCAGATGGTTTGTAGCGGAAACCAGTTTTGGTCGCTACGGTATCTAAATTACCATATTCTGGCTTGCCAATAGCCGTTAGTTTCCAAGATTTAATACTTTTCAAATCATCATTTAAAGTAACAGGAACAGCAAAATATTCACTTTTATTTTTTTG
>JANMGN010000159.1:0-4347 GCA_031374645.1 Chitinophagales bacterium
GACTTGTAGCCAATGAATTTATTCGTTGGTTTTAGAAAAAAAGTATATATTTGCAATAGAAATAGCCTTGTGGTTGCGAGGTGAAAACACCACGCAAGGCGGTAGAGGTGTTTTCAAGGGGAAGACCAAGCAAGGCGAAATAGATATACTTATGCTAATAATAATCCTTTAAGATATACAGACCCTGATGGGGAATGGGTATTACAAGCGATAGGAGTAGTGGCAGGTGCAGCTATCAATATTTACAATCACTGGGGAGAAATAAATCAAGGTGGTAAAATTAATTGGGGTAAATTTGCTTATGCAGGCGTAGTAGGAGGCGGAGCGGGTTTAGCCGTTTCGTTGGGCATAGGAGCGATTGCAGGTACAGCCGCAGTAGCTACTTCAACCGCAGCATCAATAGCAAGTGGCATAGGAACAGGTGTCGTTGGTGGAGCACTTACCTATAGTGTGCAAGAAGGTTTAAATAGTCTTGTTTTTAAAAGCCAATTTTCAAGTCGAGGATTAATTGCGGCCGCAGTCACAGGAGGTATATTCGGTGGTATAGCAGGAATACCAGCAGTAGGAAAAGCATTAAATAAATTTAGTGATAAATTGGACGATGCAGTGGAAACTTGGTGGCGTGGTGTTCCTAACGGTGGCAGTAATATTACTGTTACTGCCGAGAATGTGACGCAGGATATCAGGCCTAGAAAATATTGGGCAGGTGGAGATGACTTAGGAGAAACAGCGGGTGTAGATGCCTATATAAATGGTAAGTATAATCTCGATGTTAATATTGCATCAGAATATAATGGTATGACAGTACACAGCCCAAATGGGAGTAGTGTATCAATACAAATACCAGAGCATTATTCTTTCGAGCGAACTTTTAATGATAACGGCTGGGTGTTTAGACAACCAGGTACTACTGGAAACTCAAATACCATTAGAATAATGGGGCCAACGAGTTATGCGCCTAAAGGTTATACTGTTTTTTATAACAATGCTAATCAGCCTTTTGATCCTAATACAGGTAAGACATTAGGTAAAGATTTTTTTCATTTTTTATTTCATTAAGTATAAAAACTAATATGGGTTTAAAATTAAATACCGCACTTATGCTTGGGCAATGTTTAGATCAAATTTGCTTTGGTCTATATACTATTATTTTTAATTTTAGAGAAAATCTTAGTATAACAACTGGGAATATGTTGCTCTTTGTTGATATTGAAGGAAAGCAGCAGCACTGGAATTATAAAGATGGACGAAAGTATTTTAATCTTAATTCCATTTTACAAGAAACTATTAAGTATGCCGAATTTTCTGAAAATGATGAACTGAAACTTGTTTTTTCAAACGATGAAATTATTATTTTTTTCGCAGATGGTATGAGTGAATCATATACAATAAATTTGGATGGTATTTTTGATGTAATATCATAATAATATACACAGCAAATATTGCTTTTCGCCTTGCGTGGTGTTCTAACTAAAAAATACCACCATCGCCGTGCATAATCTTATGACCTTGCACACCACAAGGCTCAAAACTATTGCAAAACATCACAAACCGCTGTACCTAAAAAAGCACAGCGGTTTGCTTTTTGAAAAAAAAGAGTATATTTGCGATAGAAAAGTCCTTATGGTTACGAGGTAAAAACACCACGCAAGGCGGCAATTAGAAGAATTAATCGGTATTTTGAATTACATCGTCAATTTTAAATAATCCTGTAATTACAAATAAACCACATTTGTAAATTATTTGCCTATTTTTTTATAATAATAAAAGAAAATAAACTATTTTTATGCTTTATTATGAAAACCAAACATCATGGCAAAACTTATCATAAAAAGCGGAAAGGGGAATCTGCAACTTTCTAAAAGTTCAAAATACGTTGGTGTAAAGACCACTGAAAAAAATGTTGCCGACCATCCACAAGTGGGCAACAAAAAATACGAACATCTCGGCGGTTTTAAAATCGTTACACTCATAAAAGAACAAGGAAAATCCGCTAATATCCAATTAGATGAAATCCGAAATACAGCAAGTGTTTCGCTCGGCACACACGTCTATCATGCAGCAGGCAGCGACAGACCTATTGTCGCAAATGGCGAAATTTACATTGTTTTTGAGAAAAAAACAAGCGAAAAACGTCAAAAAACGCTACTTCTACCCTATCATTTAGAAATAATAGAGCGCAGAGACGAGGAAACTATCGTTGTAAAAACAACTGAAAACTCGCCCAATCCTTTTAAAGTCGCAATGGCTTTACAAAAGAAAAAAGAGATAAAAGCTGCCGAACCAGACTTCGATACCACACTCGACAACTACGCATTTATGATGCCGCAAGATACTTTGATGCCGCACGCTTGGCATTTGAAAAACAACGGAATCATACCAGATAATCCTTTTCCACTAAAAAAAGGTGCTGATGCAAAAGTGGTAGAAGCATGGCAACGGTTGGATTCTATGGGCGCATCTTCGGTCACTATTGCCGTAATCGACAATGGTTTTGACCTTACACATCCTGATTTCCAAGGAAAAATAGTCAAACAATGGGACAATTGGTCGCAGTCGAGTAATCTTTTGCAAGGCGATACTCGTTTTACGCATGCAACACCTTGTGCAGGCGTTGCGTTGAGCGCATCGAATGGTTTTGGAATGGTAGGTGCTGCTCCAAATGCTCGTTTTATGCCCATTAGCGGAACTACCTACGAAGATCGTGGCACAGAAGATATGTTTAATTATGCGATGCGAAACGGCGCAGATATTATCAGTTGTAGTTGGGGCAGCGTAGAATCCCAATATCAGTTGGGCGCAAGAAAAGAAGCGGCTATTGCCAATGCGGCAAGAAATGGTCGCAATGGAAAAGGCTGTATTATATTGTATGCAGGAGGAAACGAAGGCTTGGATTATGTCAATTTTTATGCGGCACATCCTGACGTAATTTGTATCGCAGCAAGCACAAGCAACGATGACCATCCCGATTATTCTAACAGAGGACCACAAGTTTGGGTTTCTGCACCTTCCAATGGCGAGTGGCCCATTACGGCAGCTCGTGCTTGGTGGGACGAAGGAAATCCGAATGAAAGTGGCGATTCTAAATATTGGGCAGATGGTGTTTCTCGTGGCGACCGTTACAAGCATTTTGGCGGTACATCAAGCGCAACACCTTTGGCAGCGGGAATTTGTGCCTTAGTAATTTCCGCCAATCCGAACCTAACCGCAAGGGAAGTGAAAGAGATTTTGGCAAAAACAGCTGACAAAATAGGTAGCCCAAGCGAATATGATAGCAATGGTCGTTCGTTAAAATATGGTTTTGGGCGTATAAATGCGCTCAAAGCAGTAGAAGAAGCTATCCGAAAAAGAGGTGGAGCGCCGACACCTACAACGCCAAAAACTACGGATACCGTTGTAACGCCAAAATCGCCTACAACAACTGGTCCTTTCAAAGCAGCCAATATGGCTTATCCTTCGGGTAGTTTTGGTGTACAAACGGGTACATATTCTAATCCAGGAAATGCTTTGACACAGATACAAAGTATGGAAGTTACTTTCAAATTACCTACTTATGTCTATATCGGAAAAGATAAATTGTACAGAGTAGTAGTTGGAAATTTGAAAGATGTAGCTACCGCAAACAAACTTTTAGCAACTCTAAAGACAAAGAATATCAATGGCGTAGTGAAAGGACATGATACTTTGAAAACGCAATAAATAGATAAAGTTTTTATTCAAAAAATAACACCTAATTCAGCCCAATTTTTTACAGTATTGTAAAAAATTGGGCTTTTTCATAAGATTTTATGTCATTGATGGTATATTTTTACAAATTAATGCAATTGAAAAACCAAACGTAATACTATACTCGTATATCATTTTGTAAGTAATTTTTTACGCATTTATACCAATATACTGCCTAATCCAGAAAAAAATAGTGTTTAGTTAAAGATAGGTTTTCATTGATTTTTTAGTGTTTGAGTGGTGCTCGCTGATTTCAGCGAGCATCTTTTTTTCTGCCAAAACATATGATTTTGAAGTCTGGTCAGCAGCACAAAAACGTTGGCTGGAGGTGAGCTCCGTATCCTGTTTTGAGGCTTTCCAAAGCAATAGGCTCAAACTCCGCTTCCGCGATGAAAATGGGAAAACAGAACTGGCGCATACGCTCAATGGCTCTGCCATGGCACTGGCACGCATTGTGGCAGCACTGCTGGAAAACAACCAAACGCCTGAAGGCATACGTCTGCCCAAGGCCTTATGGAAATATGCCGGGTTTAAGGTGATTGATTGAAATATTCGAGCTGCGACTCCAAGTCGCACCTCGAATCACGCTCATCCCTACCGCACCAACAGTTTTCTTACTCT
>JANMGN010000160.1:0-3066 GCA_031374645.1 Chitinophagales bacterium
GCACTTGTTGGTTTAATTTTTTACTACAAACAAAAATAATCCTGCCGATATATTGGAGGTATTTAAGTTTGACCGAACGCAAAGCGAACAGTTTCTAAACAGTCTGCAACAAGGCGGCGTGCAACACATCGAAGCAAGCACTGACAATAGAAAATTAGTGCAACAACTTTATTTTGATTCGCAAAATCAAGTCAAAATAAAAGGGCAAAATAACCTTGCCGTGGCTTATCCATTTTTTTATGAAAAAAATGAAAACACGACGATTTTTACGCCTTTATTCTTGTTTCAAACCGAACTTGAGCCAGAAACAACGTCTATCGAAACATGGCGTTTTTCAACTTCTCGTGCGAGAATTTTTCCAAACCATTATCTTTTTAATTTTTTGGAAAATAAATATGGCATAGATAAAACTAAAATATATGCAGAACTCACTGATAATCAAGATTTTACCAATTTTTTAAAAAACACAGTAGAATACATATCAGAAAAAGTTGGTTTTCATACAGAGTTTACTGCCAATAAAATTTTCCCTGTACAACAGGGCGAAGGCTTAGAAAATGAATTAGACGATATTGGAATATATTTCAATGCTATTATCGGAAATTTTGAGTTGCCAAGCCAATTTTATACGCCTTTTTCTTTTGAAAAAAAGGAAAATAACGCCACTTCTAATTTTGAAAAATACCATTATGGTAATTTTCAAAGTGATGTAGCGCAGTACAATGCGTTGGCAAAAATAACCGAGCAAGTTACGGTACTAATTGGTCATGCAGGTACTGGAAAAACACATACAATCGCAAATTTGGCGAGTTTTGCGCTCTCAAAAGGCAAAAAAATATTATTAATAAACAACAATCAAAAAGCACTTTTACAAGTGCAAAATGAGTTGGCAAAATGGAATATTGAAAAATTTTCTTTCGTCGTAAAAAATCCAGATGCGGACAAAACGGTGCTTTTAGACATCATGCGTGCCATTGGAGAAACGATTGACGAGCGAGATAAAAGTTTTAATTTCAAAAATTTTGATGTTAAAGCAGAAGCACTTTTAGCACACCAAGAAAAGTTGCGAAATGCGTATTTACATTTGCAAAAAGAAATCCCTGTCGCTGGAAATTGGCAAAATTTAGTTGGTTTTTCTATACTCGCTAACCAGACAATGGGCAAAGAAGTATTTGCTGCACAACTCAAAACGGCTAATTTTGACTTTGTTGGAGAAGAATATTACGATTTATCGGAAGAGTTGCGCAAAGGAAAACCTTTGTATGCGCCTTTGCAAACACTTTCGCATCAGCTTTGTAGTTTGCATCATCGTTTGTTTTTAGATACTACAAAAGATGCTGCTTTTGCTACAGTTTATGATAAAGTTACGGTAGGGCAGCAGGATTTCTTACAATTATATAATATAGGTAATGAAATTGTAGAACGTTTTAGACAAAAACAACGCAATAAATATCAAAACTACCAGTTGGATTTGGCTCGTCAATCAGAAAAATTAAATGATTTACTCGACGAAAATACCAAATTGTATGGTACTCGTTTTAGCAATCCTGGTTTTGTTCAAAATTGGTTTGGGGCTTTTTCTCAAAAAGGAAAATTAGTCAATGAAGCACTGAATACGACACGTTCAGCGTATGATAATTTGGCAAAAACGTATGCTGTAAATAAAGTATTTCCTTTTTCTTTTACAAAAGATAGTAAAATTAAACCCTTGAAAATCAATGCTTTGATAAAAGATTTTTTACCAAAATTAAAAGAATGGGACGATGCAAGTACACAACGAATAGAAAACGAAACAACGATTTTAAGTAAAAATGTACACGAAGGTTTTGGAGAAGAAATTGCGGCTTTTGATGAAAAATTACAAGTGTTAATTGCGGATTTGAACCAATCTGAAATCTATACAGAACAAATAAAGGCAGATAATGTAAGTGTCGTTTCTAATTTGAAGTTGGTAAATACTATTCACAATAAGCTGAACGCAAGCGAAAAAGACCTCAAAGATTTTGATGTTTTCCACCCTTGGCAAAGTTTTTGGCTGACGAGTGATGCTAAAACCAAACACCTTATAGAAGGAGCTATTGCTTCTAAAAATGAAGCATGGGAAGCCGCTTTCGATAGCTGGTATTTTGAGCAATTATTACAAAAAAATTATGCTAATAATTTGCCACAACATACTGATATTCAAGGAGATATAGTTAAGAAGCAAAACGAAGTTGTAGCGGAACTCTCTAACCAAATTACTGCAAAAGGACACAATCAACGTTACGAATTATTGAAAGGTTATCGTCGAAAAAGCGAGCGATACAATGCTGTTTTTGGTAAAAATAACCAGAAAATAACGGTTTCTATGGCGCAGCTTTTTGCTGACGATTTTGAAGCACTGACAGCGTGTTTCCCTTTTATTTTGACTACGCCAGATAATGCGTTGAGCCTTTTACAAAAACAAACTTTCGATTATGTTATTTTTGATGATGCCCAACAAATAGAAACGCATCAGTGCGGAAATCTTTTGCAAAACGGCAAGCAGGTTGTCCTCTTAGGCGATCCGACCGAAATCAGTGAAAAGCAAAATTCACTTTTGTATTGGGCGTTACAAAATCAGTTTCCGATAGCGGAACTTTCTATGATTCACACGACCAAAAGCGATGCGATGAACTTGTTCCTCGATGCGATTTATCCGAGTAATTCTATGCGACTGCCTGTACTGAAAGAAAAAGCACAATTCATTGATATTGTTGATGTTATGGGACGTTATGATGAGCAAAATAATGTTAATAATGCAGAAGCAGAACAAGTTTTGACTATTTTGGATAGTTTAGAAAAAACAAACTTAGGTAAATATCCAACCGTAGGAATCGTAACAGCAACGGTTGAGCAGCGCAATCTGATAGCTTCGATTTTGCTTAATTTGAAACAAAAACGTTCCGTAGGTTACGATAAAATAATGCAATTGGAGCGCAATAATTTGGGCGTATATCATTGGTCAGAGATAGAAGGTTTGAAATTTGACATCGTGATTTGTAACGCCCAATACAAAAGTGAATTTTGCTTTTCACTGATTTCGGT
>JANMGN010000169.1:0-3468 GCA_031374645.1 Chitinophagales bacterium
ATCCTTAAAAATAGCGTATATCTCTACCACTACACCTGCAATAATTACAATTGGTGCAAGCGTAATAATTCTAAAATTATAAATAATATTTGGGTCCCAAGTGTTTGCATCTGGCTGCTGACCACCCAACATGAGTATCAAACCGCCAAAAATCAATGCTGCACCAATCGCCATCCAAGTATAATTGCCACGACCAAAAATCAATGGTTCGTTTTCTCCTTGAAAAAAAGGTTTTTTTTCTGCTGTTGCTATCGCTACACGAGCACGTTGTACTTGTTGAGGTGCTACTTGTTCCACTTTTCGTGGTGCTGGATTTTGTTTAGCCATTTTTATTTTATTTTAAATCGATAAGTTAATACGTATCAATAATTTGTTTTTTTTGTAAAAAATAAGTCGTCAAAGTATAGCATAAGACGCTGATAATAAGTATAAATACAAATAATAATATTACATAAATGTTATCTATAAACGAAGTAAGTTCGGAAAAATTTTGAGTAAACCAAAGGTTGTAAATCATCAATACAGCTACTGCTCCTACTCCTGACCAAAGTCCATTTTTTATACTACGCCAAAAGTGCCTTTTTTTCAATTCTACTAATGCTTCTTCACTATTTTCCGCCAAAAATATAGTCACTTTTTCATTTGTCCAAGTTAATATGACGTGTTGTCGAATAATAAATACGGCAATTAGAACAAATAAGACGGATAATCCCAAAGCACTCCAAAGAAATTTAGATAGATTTTTAACTATTCCTTGGCTCATATTTTTTTCATAAAAAACATCAGCTACGGCAGCATTTTTTAATAAATCATTTTTGATTTCTTCTAATTTTTCAGCCTCGTTAAAATCTGATTTTATATTAAACGTATAAACATTCCGTAATGGATTTTCAATGTCAAGTGTCAGAAATTCATCGCCAAAATCTTGTTTCATCATTTCGGCAGCTTCGTCTTTCGTAATGATATTGATAGAATTTGGATTTACGTACTCTGCTGTTTCGAGGTAAATTTGTAAAGTCGTGAGGTCTTTTTCTTGAATATCATCTCTTAATTCAACGATTACTTGCATTTTTTGTTTCCAATATTCCAACAAACCGAAGCCTGTCAGGAACGAAAGCCCCAAAAAGCCAAGCAAAAATAACAAAAAACTCACTACTACAACTAAGGTCAGATTTCTCATTCGATTTTATTTCGAGTGCGAAGGTAGTTTTTTTTATTAAATTTTTAAAATAAAAATAAAAAAAGTTCCACATTTGATTGTGGAACTCTTTTTTATGGCTTTTTCACTTCTATGATTTTTATTATTTCGGAGCAAGAAGAAAGTGGTAAGTATTCAAATTTTACCAATAATTTTTGTGGAATTTTTTGCGCATCAAAATTAAAACTGCTTGGTATTTCAGTGGTTTGATACGTTACGCCATCTATATTGAGTAAAAAACCGCCACAACAAGGCGATGGGCATTTTTTAGGGTCTATACCTATATAAGTAGCTGCAAAAAAACCATCTGAACGTTTTTTTACAAAAGCATGCCCAAAACCATCATACACATCTTCGTCAAGAAACAAAGTATCTTGCGCTGCCGAAAAACTATACATTTGCATTTCCATCATTTTACAATTTGGGCAAGCTGCCACGTCTATTTTCATAAAAGGTGCAGCAATATTTTGTGTAAGCGATTTGCCTTTGTAGGTTGTGAATGGTGTCTTAGCTAAAATTTTCCCATATTCTTCTACTTTCATGGTGCTGTTTGTAAAAGTTAGTTTGCGTTCTATACCATTTTCTGGTATAAATACTCCACCTGTAATACCTCCGATACTACGTACCCAAGTCCATTCGCCAATAAAATCATTGTTTGATGCTGGATTGGGTGGCGGTGGTTCAGAAATTGTTTTTTTACAAGCTGTAAGGCTAAAAAATAGAAGTGAAATAAACAATAGATTTCTCATTGGAATTTTTTTTAATTGTTTCTAAAAATATTTTATACAACATCATAGACTGTTTCTACTACAAATAGGTTGGGGCAAAGGTAAATTTTTTTTGCAACACTTATCTTTTACAAACTGTAATTTGTATATTTCATTCCTTTTACGTTACTTTGCAACGGGTCGATTATTTCTATACGCCTGTCACATTATGAGAGAACAACTTTTTCGCTACAAATGGCTTGTACTTGCCGTTGTGGCAACCGTGCTATTTTGCTTTTTATATTTTTTCAGACTCCCCTTTCGGAATGTTACTCCGCTTGATGCAATACCTTCTTCGGCAGGTATTGTGATTGATGTTCCGCACACTACATTGCTACAAAAACAGTTGGATACAACGGCTTATAAAAGCACTTTGGGGCAAATAACGCTCGTCGAAAAATGCAATTCGGATTTGACTAATCTGAAAAGAATTTTCGATAAAAATCTCCTTTCAGAAGATATGCACTTGGTGGCTGGTGCAGAGGAAAGCAACTTTCAAAGTATTGATTTTGTGTATGTTATAGATACAAAATGGCGACAAGTTCATTTGCGCCCAACGCTCGAAAGTCTGCAAGGTGTCAAAGTAACATCTTATAATTATCAAGGAACTGAGGTTTTTAACATTGTACTTTGGAATAATTTTGCCTTCACTTTTGCTTCTTATCGCAACCTAATTATTGGCGCACGCTACTCTACTTTGGTGGAAGATGCGCTTCAAGCTGCCACTTCTAAAAATGCCGTTGGAAATGATGCTAAATTTACAAAAATAAATGAAGACATAGAAGGAAAATACGATATGAATTTGTATTTTAATCTTTCGGCTATGCCCAAAATGTTGGCCTCTTTTTTAACACCAGAAAAAAAAGAAGACCTCCTAACACTCTCAAAATCAATGGCTTGGGTTGGAACAGGACTGACTTTCTCCAAAGAAGGCATCGCTCTAAAAGGTGGTGTTTCGCTCGCACAAGATAACGCTTTTACGTACGCACTTCGTCAAGATAATTACCACGACCGAGAAGCCGTAGCGCAGGTTTTACCGACCAATACTGCTATGATGACCTGGATAGGAACAGGCGATTTCAAAAATTTTAATGCCATGATGGGTGGCGATTATGTCTTTACGTATTACTTTGCGCCTTGGCTCGGAGAGGAATTTGCGTACATTGTGAGTGAGCCGCACAGTGCCGAAAAAAATTCTGATGTGTATGTTGTTTTTAAAGTAAAAGACCGAAAATTAGCGATTGAAAAAATGCAAGGCTTAGATGAAAAAGAAGGTATTTTGCTAAATTATGATTACAATACTTTTAAAATCAAACAATTACGTAGTGAAAATATTTTTAATGGAATATTAGGGGAAACTGGAAAAACACTCGAAAATCCTTATTATTCTTATGCTGGTGATTATATTGTTTTTTGTAATTCAAGGGCTGGAATAGAGGTTTTTATGGATAAATATATGGTCGGGCAAACGCTCGCTAATGACCTTACTTATCAAGATTTTTT
>JANMGN010000182.1:0-3437 GCA_031374645.1 Chitinophagales bacterium
TAAATAAAACCAAAAATAGGACAAACAAAAAGCCAAAGCGACGCTTTTATAGCATCTATACTAAGTAAATTGAGCCAAAGTTGTACGCCGATAATCGTGACAGGAATTGTGAGCCAAAATATCGCTGCCCAATACTGCACACTATGGTTTTCGTAAGGTGCAGTAGAAAATAAAAAAGTAATTGGGAGCATCAGCAAAGCACCAAAAAAGATTTGCCAAGTGTTTATAATGAGCTTCGGAAGTGTCCATATTTTGTTTGCAAAAAAGACCGTTCCGACAGAATAACTCAACATACTCGCCAATAAAAACGACATCCCAATAGGATTAACCACAGCTTTTTGTAGCAAAGGAAAAGTCGCAATCGCTACACCAGTTATACCTAAAAATAAGCCAATCCAAATCGTATTTTTTATTTCTTTTTTAAACCCAAAAGAAGTTAGAATGCTTATTATCAAGGGATTAAGTGCAAGAGAAAGCGTACTTATACCTGCCGAGGCATTTTTTAAGCCGTAAATAAAAAGGCTCATATAGATGGTATTATTGAGTAAACCATAGATAAGTAAAGGTTTCCAATCTTCTCGTTTGGGCAGCGCATTTTTTTGTATGCCATGCACCAAGAACAAGAGCAATACCGCCGCTATCAGAAACCGAATATTGGTCATCAGAAGTGGTTGTCCGCCAGCCGCCAAACCAAATTTATTCGCCACACCTGCCGATGCCCAAAGTAAGGCATAAGCTAATCCAATTAGAAAATTTCGCATCTTTATTTTTTGCAAAAATAAAGATTTTATGTGTATTTTGTGTTTTACTATAATCATTCTTCGTTTTTTGTTGAAAAAAATCGTACTTTTGCGCCAAAATTTAAAGCAGAATTAGAATTGGGAAAAAAAATAACATATAAGGTCAAAGAAATTTATTATACGCTTCAAGGTGAAGGCGCAATGACAGGTCGGGCGGCAATTTTTTGTCGTTTTACAGGCTGTAATCTCTGGAGTGGGCGAGAAGAAGATCGTGCAAAAGCAATTTGTCAATTTTGTGATACTGATTTTTTGGGAACAGATGGGCTAAATGGCGGTCGATATGATGCTGAAGCATTGGCAAAAAAAGTTGCTTCGCTTTGGAATGACGGTAAAAATACTGGAAAACCCTATGTGGTCTGCACTGGTGGAGAGCCACTTTTGCAACTCGATGAGGCGATGATTGACGCTTTTCATGCCGAAGGTTTGGAAGTTGCGATAGAAACAAATGGAACTATTGTCGCTCCCAAAAACGTTGATTGGATATGTATGAGTCCAAAAGCGAATACTGAAATCGTTTTGACAAAAGGCAATGAACTAAAACTGGTTTTTCCACAAGCATTTGCCGAACCCGAACGTTACGAACACCTTGATTTTGAGCATTTTTTCTTACAACCTATGGACAACGAAAATCAAGCTGAAAATATAAAAGCGACTTTGGAATTTTGTCTGAAAAATCCAAAATGGCGACTGAGTTTACAGACGCATAAATGGTTGAATATTCCGTAAGAAGACCTCTCCAACCTCTCCTCCAAAGGAGTACTTCGTATAAAAGAGAAGAGTAGAGTCTGAAGGAAATTTATTTTAAATTATTCATTTTTAATTTTTAATTATACTATGTTTGGATTACATTTAAAAAATTATAAATCATTTGAAGATCAACAGTTTGATTTTTCAAAAATAAATATCCTTATCGGAACTAATAGTTCGGGTAAGAGTGCGTTGTTGAAGTTTTTTTTGATGTTGAAACAGACAACAAATGTTATGTATGGAAATAGATTGATATTGAGTGATAATAATATTGATTTGGGTAGCTTTGAAGATATAGTGACTGATAATGATGAAAATCGTAATATAGAGGTAGAGTTTGTGTTAAATATTAATAAGCCTCAACTAATTTCTCAAGGTGCATGGTTAGATTCGTCTAATGGAATTGTAAGATTAAAATATAAATTTGACAAGGATTTATTTATCAAAAATATACAAATATCTCATGATGGCTTAGGGCAAATCGAGATAATTGCAACTGAATTAATTGAAGATCAAATTCGTTTCTTTTCTGAGACTCAAAAATATAAAATTATTTATGAACATAATGGAGAAAAGGAAGAGTATGTAGATGTACTATGTAAGCCTCAAGGGGTAGCTCTTTTTTTAGAAAATAGTAATAACATACCAGCAAAAATCCGAGATATCCTTATTCATACTTTACCTTTTTCTATATTTATACAGCATCTTGAATATTTTAATCCTTTCTTTTCTAAGCCTGAAAGAAATTATTCTGTAAAAAATTACAGTAATGCTGATAGTATTAAAGATTTAGATAATGCTATTCAAGTACTAAATACAGGACGAAGCGAATTTAAACAAGATTTGACTAATGCTCTATTTGATTTAGGCATTGCAGAAGATTTTAAAATTGAAAAAGCGGATAATATTAAAGTTTTAGAATTGAAAATAAAACCTATTGGGGATACAAAATTTAGAAATATTGCAGATGTTGGATTTGGTACTTCATTACAAATCCCATTACTATTACAAGTAATTTCTAATAATAGGCTTGTTGAAGGGGCTACAATTCTACTTGAACAACCTGAAATCCATATTCATCCGAAACTTCAAGCAAAACTCATGGAGGTTTTAGTAAAATATGGCGAAAAAAATACCTATTTTATAGAAACGCATAGTATTCATTTTATAGAGGCATTGCAAGTAATGGTAAAAGAAAAAAAAGTTAAAAAAGAAGATATAACCATTCATTATTTTACAAAAGAAAATAATCGTACAAAAGTTTCACTTCATTCTATTGATGACGATGGCTTTTTAAATACGCCTATTTCGGAAGATTTTATGGATGTATCTTACAATTTAGTTTCAAAACTTTTACACTAAAAAAATGGATTTATTAATAAACAATAATATACTAAACAGTTATTTTAACAATAGTTCTCTTAAAAGCGAACAAGATATACTGATATACAATATAGTAAATAATCAAAATGCAAGGATTATTTTCAATGAAGATTTGAAAAATGATATTGTAACTAATTGTGAAGATAAAAGAAAACAACAAGCAATAAAGAATTATTTTCAATCACTATTAAATAAAGGTAGGCAACGAATATTAACAACAAGTGTAAGCACCAAACACAATAATAGTGAGGTGGAATATGTAGAAATTGCTCAAAACTATCTAAATATCAAAGGTAATAATGGTATTTTGATTTATTTAGAGTTAAATTATAATGCTGACATCCAAGAAAAAATAGGTGTCAATTATGCGTCAATTGAAAAAGGAAAAAGCGATAATAAATTTTCTCTTGACTGGTTTAAAATACAATTAGCTGCATACTCAAAAATTTCTTTTCGATATTTCGATTTTCAGAATCAAATTTCACTTGATAGTTTTTTAAAAGAGAT
>JANMGN010000195.1:0-1867 GCA_031374645.1 Chitinophagales bacterium
CTGCGGGCATTTATTTGGCTCGTATTCAAATCGGAAATGAAATCGTAACGAAGAAATTGGTTAAAAACTAATAAATTAAATAAGCGTATAGAAATAATTGACAATTTTTTGTTATTATAAAAATTATTGATTATTTCTATACGTTTACTTTTTACTTTCTTTCCAACAAATTCCCCTTCACATATTGCTCAATAAACACCTCTTGATATGCTTTTCCAAAAGGCAACTCCTTGCCTTTATCAATAAAAATACTGTCTAACAAAATACGTTGTACAAACGAAATATTGACAATAAACGACTTGTTGATACGTGCAAATTGACTGCTCGGAAGTTGTTCGACGATATTTTGCAAACTTATTGCAGTCATTAATTTTCCAGTCATTGTATAGATAACAGCATAGTTTTTCATCCCTTCTATGTAGCGAATATCCTGTAACATTACTTTATTGTATTGCCTATCGGCTCTGATATAAATAAAATCAATGGGTTCATTTTCGGCAAGTGTCTTTGGCTGATTTTGTAGCTTCCAAACCTCATGTGCTTTATTGCTTGCTTTGATAAACCGTTGAAAATCAATTGGTTTTAACAAATAATCTACTATATCTAACTCAAATCCTTCGAGTCCGTATTCCGAAAAAGCGGTAGTGAAAATTATCAAAGGTGGATTTTTTAATGTGCGCAACAATTCCAGACCATTCAAATCTGGCATTTGAATATCTAAAAAAATTAAATCTACCGTATTGTTTAGTAAAAAATCATTTGCTTCTAATCCGCCCGAAAATAGTCCAACAAGTTCAAGAAAACCCATTTTCTGCACTTTCAATTCCAGTCCTTCACGAGCTAACGGCTCATCATCTACGATTATACATTTCATATTTTTAGATTTTTTATTAAAATTGAATATTCAACACGACCTCAAAACTTTCTTCGGCATTATTAATTTGTAATTTGTGCCTATTGGGATATAATAATTCTAATCGACGTTGAATATTTTTCAAGCCAATGCCGCCTTGAAGTTGTTTTGGTTTGAAAGTTGGTTTAGAATTTTTGGCAACGAAAAGGACATTTTTTTCTTCTATTTTAAATAAAATATCAATTGAAGTTTTTCCAGAGGTATTTGCGCCATGTTTTATTGCATTTTCAAAAAATGGTAAAAAAAGTAGAGGTGCGACCGTCAAATTATTTGGCGAACCTTCTAATCGGACTTGACATTCTGCATTGTTCAAGCGCATAGCTTCAAGTTTGAGATATTGTCGTAGATTTTCAATTTCTTTGGACAGCAAAACGTTCGTTTTATCACTTTCATACAATTGATAACGCAAAATATTAGATAATTCTATGAGAATTGGCGTAACTCGTTCTGGGTATTTTTCAGAAATAACAGCGATATTGTTAAGCGTATTGAATAAAAAATGAGGATTTATCTGACTTTTTAAATACGCTAACTCCGTCTTAAAATTCTCTGTTTTGAGGTCTTGCATTATTTTTTGCGTGTGTAAAAACTCCACAATTACACGTAAACCTACAATTTGCAAATAAGTTTCTACACTAGCAACAAATGAGCCGTGGTATGTTTCAAAAAAAGTAAATGTTCCATTGAAAGGAAAAAGTGCATAATCGATGTAGGTCATTGCTGTTATGCTTAGGATACTTAGAAGCACAAACGGTATCATTTTATTTTGAAATAAAAATTTTGGTACTAATATCAAGATATAAAAATAGGCAAACACAATATACATCAGAAGCTCGCCAGTTAATACCATTGCACCTGCAGTCAAGTCTAAGTCTTGAAAACCCAAACCATAAAAAATATAATTATTGAAACGGTAACTCCAAAACAATAAATGACGTAGCCACCATTGTTTTG
>JANMGN010000199.1:0-3067 GCA_031374645.1 Chitinophagales bacterium
TTAGCAATTTATTCATCGCTTCTGCGATTTCTTTTTCAATCACAGCACGCTGTACAGAGTGCATATCTTTGGCAAAAAAGCGAGAACAGACATCTGCCGAAGCCGAACGAAATACGCTTACAATTACAGATTGTTCATAATCTACACCTACTGTTTCCAAAATACTTATCGCTTTGACACGCTCAATATGGTACAAAATCGAAATTTCGCTCCTCACTGTAAGCCCTTCTTTTGAAGGTAAATCAAGTAAAACTTCACGGTTTACAGTCTGTAAAGGCAATGTTACAACTCTCGTAAAGAGAGGATTGATAACCACCAAACCAGTATCTAATGGCTTGGAAACAAACTTTCCAAAGCGTTGTTTGACACCAACTTCTCCTTGCTGAATAGTTGCGCAACTTTGCAACAAAACAAGTGATAAAATAAAGGAGATAAACAAATTAATCCGTTTCATAGTTAAAAATTTTATTTGGTTAAAAAAAACTATATTGGGTTTTTTGAGGTCATTTTTTTAATAAATTTTTTTATGCTGATAAATATTATTTCTTAGAACGAGAATCAATACTGATGTTGATAAACTCAACCAAAAGTGCAAATACCATTGAGCCATAGATGTATCCTTTTGGAATATGAAAATCAAGACTTTCTCCTATCAAACTTACACCTATCAAAATCAAAAAAGCCAGAGCTAAAATCTTTATTGCAGGATGTTTATTTACAAAATTACTTATGCTCGATGCAGATAGAAGCATCACAATCATTGAGATTAGCACTGCCGCTACCATAATTTCGATTTCACTAACCATACCTACTGCTGTAATAACAGAATCAAGAGAAAAAACCAAATCTAAAAGTAAAATCTGAATAATTACGCCACCGTAACTTACTTTTTTGTCTGTTTCGTTGGTTTTTGCTTGTGCATTTTCAACCTTATTGTGTATTTCTTTTACACTTTTATAAATTAAAAAGAAACCACCAAGTAATAGAATCAAATCTCGACCAGAAATTCCAATTGACTGAATGTAGAACAGATTATCTGTCAAACTCATTATCCAATTGATTGAAAACAACAACGCAAGACACATAAAAAGTGCTAAACCTAAGCCAAGCTGCCGTGCGCTTTTTTGTTGTGCTTCTGGTAATTTACTGGTCAGAATACTGATAAAAATAATATTATCTATTCCGAGTACAAGCTCCAATAAAAAGAGCGTTAAAAAGGAAATCCAAGTATCTGGATTACTTAACCATTCCATAATTTTTTGTTTTGAATTATAATATGCAGCAAAGATGTAGGAGATTATGTAGAATGTCAATGAAGTACAAATATTTACGCTTCTGCAATTATTGTTTTGAATGAAGCGCATTTAATAACATAAAAGTTTAGTTATCAGTTAATTATGATTTTTTTTTTATAATAAATCCGTTATTTAACATGAAGCGGTATTTTGACTGTACAGTGACAGAAAAAGATTAAAAATCATTTTTTGACCTTTTTTTTCATAAATAATCTTATAATTTTTTTTTTCTAATTACTTTTACTGTTACTTACGTATAAAATCTAAACGTTATTTTTTTCATTTTTATCTCAACTAAAAAAATTCAAATATCTTATCATGTATAAATTAATTTCAACAAGTATATTATTCCTTTTTTTTATAAAAAATACTTTTGCACAAGGTATAATATTTAAAAAAATGACTTGGGCAGAAGCACAAACAGAAGCTGCTCAAAGTAAAAAAAATATTTTTTTAGATGCTTACACGACTTGGTGTGCGCCTTGTAAAATGATGGAAAAAGAAGTGTTCGTAGATGCTTCGGTAGCCTCTTTTTTTGAGGAGCATTTTGTATGTGTAAAAATGGATATGGAAAAAGGTGAAGGGATTGACCTTGCTCGATTATTGAATATTCATGCGTTTCCGACATTTATTTTTGCTGACGAAAAAGGAAATGTTTTACATACAGCAGCTGGCGGAAAAAATATTGCTCAAACTTTGGAAATGGGGCGTTTAGCGTTAGACCCAAAGGAACGTATGGCAGCGCAAGATGAAAAATTTAATCAAGGCGGTACAGCAGATGTTGATTTTTTGCGTACTTATATAGATAAACGTTTTGCTTTGCAAAATAACTCACATCAGGCAGCAGCTGAAGCGTATTTAGCATTACAAAATGATTTTTCTTTGCCTGAGAATATGGATTTCATCTTAAAATACGTACAAAATCCAGCAAGCAAAGGCTTTGCTTATTTATTGGAAAATAAGGCTGCATTTGTGAAGCAATTTGGAAAGCAAAAAATAGACAGCAAAATAGAAACTTGTATCTACAACGAGTTGTACAAAGGCGAAGCGAGAGCAGGAGTGGACGCTATGGAAAAAATATTACAGAAACAATATGGCGAACGAGCTGCATATTATTTGGCACGTTACAAAATTGTGTATGCGAAAAATATATTTGATATTCCTACTTTCTTGACTGCTTCGGAGGCTTATTTTAACGCATTTCCGCCAGAAGACCCTGCGGAATGGAGCGCAATAGCATTGTATAGTACGGCTTTTCCGAAGGATAAAAATCTTTTAAAAACTGCACTAACTTGGGTCGAAAAAGGTATAAAACAAGAAGACAATTACGATTGCCGCTTGGCGAAAGCTCGTGTTTTTCAGTACATGGGCAAAAATCGTAAGGCAAAAAAATATGCGAAACAAGCAGTAGCTTTTGCTACAAAAAATGGCGAAGATTCTGTAAAAGCATTGAAAATATTAGAATAAAAAGACAAATTAAATTACAAATTTGCTAACAAACGTTAGTTTTTATTTTGTTTTTTGCAAAAAAATATAAATTTATTTTGTATTATTTGAAAAAATAACTTAAAATAAATTTGCTTTTTAAAAACAAAGGATTTAGATTTGTGCTATTATTTGAAAAATTTATGAAAAAATCATCTACATACTGCTTCTATTTTAGCTTTTACTTTTGGCTCATCGCTTAGAGGAAATGGTCTATTTTATATCATAATATGAAGTCATATTTTATAAAAAAGGAGTTCCTCAAAAAGGAACTCCTTTTTTATTTG
>JANMGN010000237.1:0-2875 GCA_031374645.1 Chitinophagales bacterium
CCTTTTTCTTTTTCTTTTTCAAAAAGAGTAAAAATATTATTTACATCATTATTTGGTGTAAATACTTTTGGGAAAATAACAGGGAGTTCTTTTGGTACAAATTCAGGCGTTTCAAAAGTAGCCATACAACCGTTTTCAGCCGTTACTTTTAGTTTTACAATAGTTGGTTCTATGATAGCTTGTGTAGTGGTTTGATCCTTTGCTCCGCCATCGATGTTATCATTATATGACCAAACAAACTTTTGCGATTTTAAATTATTGGCACTATCAAAAGAAAATTTAAAAGTTTTCCCTTTTGGAAATGTATCGGTCAAAAAATTAAAATTAGGGTCAATCTTTATCTGACCAGCAGGTGCGGGTTTTAAAAGTACCGTCACAGAATCTTTGAAAATACAAGAAATATCATTTGTAGTATAATTCATTTCAAAGAAATAAACACTTTTTTGCAAAACAGGATTAATCTTGTTTTCAACTACTGCGCCACCACTTACCCAATTAAATTTTTGAATTTGAGGTTCTTTTAAACTCGTTCCAAAACTCAAAATTACAGGCTCTCCAAGGCAAACCAAAGTATCTTTCATCAGCTTTATAAAACCACCTTCTATTACTTTTACAACAACCTCTGCATTTGCTTCACACAATCCTTTTTTCATTTTTACTTTATAAATAGCTGATTTATAAGGTTTTATCTTAGGTGCTGGATTGTTTGTAGTTTGAAATGAAATATCATCTTGCGACTGCCAAGTATAAGCAGTATTTGCGTCAGGAGCAGTATTGAGCGCAAGGCTATCTAATTTATCGCCTATACAAAAATTGGTTTGACCAGGTTGCTCTATGAATGGCACTGGATTTACTTTTATCAAAACAGCGCCAGTCGTTTGACATTCGCCGTCGTTTCCTGATTTGAACGTATAGATTTGGTCTTTTGAAGGACTAACAATTATTTTTGCGCAATTATTATCTATACATTTGACGGTCGAAGGTGTCCATTGGACTTTAGAATCTATTATTCCATCAACATTTAACGTTGTTGTATCGCCATTGCAAATAATTGATTTTGAGGCAATTACGTTAAGAATAGCCGTTTTTTTGACCTTTACAACTTGCGAAATTGTTTTTTCACAAGCTCCATTACTTAGTTTCAGATAAGCGACAAAAGACGTATCCGCTTTATAAAAAATGGTATCTTTTTTCATTGTAAATGAAACCGCTGGCGAAGTTGTCCAAGTGTAAGTAACATCTGAATTATTTACAATTTCGTTCAAAAAAAGTTTTGTTTTTTTAGCTCCTTTACAAACTGACGTATCTCCATTGAGCGTCAAAGGTTTAAAATCTTCCTTCACTTTTACGATAATAGAATCCTTAGCAGCGCAATTTCCTTGTGTAAAAGCGAGATATTTAACATCTTTTGTAGGCGTAATTTTTGCTTTTGTACAATTTTTATCTGTACAATTTATCGTAGGAAGCCACGTAATGGGCGCATCGAACGAAGAATTTGCTTGTATATCTATGGTTTCGCCTTCACAAATGGTATTTTTGCTTACTTTTAGTTTCAAGTCTCCTTTTTCTTTTACATTTATAAATTTAGAAACAGTCCCTTCGCAAAAAGCAGTTTTTACGATTGCTTTGACCGTAAAAGGAAGATTTGGCATACTATAAAATGTATCTTTATAATTCAAAAAAGAAATAGAAGGACTAACGCTCCAACTGATACTGCTTATTCCTTTTATTGATTTTCCATTGCTTTGCGGTGCAAACTGTAGTAAAGTTCCTTTACAAATAACAGAATCTACTGGAAATGTCATGTTTTTTAAGTTATCAAATACTTTTGCAAAAGTAGAATCTTTCGCTATGCAGCCACCATTTTGAAAAAAAACGGTATATTGGGTATCTTTATTTGGAGCGAATTGTGCGCTTCCGAGGCTATTAAATTTAGGTTGTTTTACTCCGTTTTCATACCAACTCAAACTGCCTATACCTGAAGTTTTTCCGACCAAAAGTGTTAGCGATGCGTCCTGACAAACTTTTACAGTATCTCCAACGCTCAATTCTACTTTCAAATCTGCCAATTTTACAACGACAGCATAACCAACTTTGCACAAACCAGCCTTTACTTCCAACTGATAATTAATGTTAGCCGTAGGCGAAAATGTTGCGTTCAGATTATTCACATTAGAGCAATAAGTGGCAGGCGACCACGTGTAGGTTGCGCCAGTTTGCATTGCATCTTTGCAAAGAGTAATAGTTTGTCCTGTACAAACGGTCGTATCTTTGGGCAAACCAAGATTTGTAAAGTCGAAAGCTGTAATTTTTATAGTATCTAAAAGTGGAAATGGGCAAGTCGTATTTGTTACAGAAACAAAATAAGTCGTTGATTTTAAAGGACTTACGTTCGGGTTATTGGCATTTGAAGTATAGCCAACTGGCGATGACGACCAAGCGTAAGTAAAATTAGCGTCGTTTCCGCTATTGCCAATAGATATTTTTTGATTAGAGCAAATGGTAGCAGCTTTCAAAAAAGCAGCAGTAGGCGCAGCCACAGGCAAAACTTCGAGTTTTAGCGTGTCAGAAACTGTACAAACACCTGATTTTGCAGTCACATAAACCAAAAAATTACCAACGATTTTTGTATTGGGAACGTATTTTAGACAGTTGTTACAAGAGCCATTTACAGTTCCAGACCAAGTGATAGTCGGTTTTTTTAGAGGCGAATTGTACTCAATACCAACTTTAGAATTGGTGCAAACAACTAAATCTTTGCTAAGAGAAATCTTACAAGAATCTATCGTTTGTGAAAAAATACTAATATATAAAAAGCTGAATATCAGAGTATAAGTAAATTTCATTTATAATATGTTTCGGTTGTGGAAATGCG
>JANMGN010000252.1:0-14869 GCA_031374645.1 Chitinophagales bacterium
TACTGATGGGCCAGTGTTGGTTTTGGCAGGACCAGGAACAGGCAAAACGCATATTTTAGCCTCTCGTATCGGAAATATTTTACTTGATTCGGATACGCAAGCGCATAATATTTTGTGTTTGACTTATACCGATGCAGGTGCAGTAGCGATGCGCCAAAGATTGTTGCAATTCATAGGACCAGAGGCGCACAAAGTTCATATCTTTACCTACCACGCTTTTTGTAATCATATTATAAAAACCAATAGCGAATATTTTAGGCGAAATGACCTCGAATTGATTAGTAGTTTGGAGCAAATTACGACTATTCGTGCCATAATTGACAACCTCGAATCTGACCATATTTTAGTCGGTGGACGCAGCGATTATTTTTACGAGCAGCATCTGAAAGATATTTTTGATAAAATAAAAAAAGAAGATTGGAAAATTGGGGAAATAAAAAAAGCTATTCGTTTGTATATCAGCGATTTACCTAATAGAGAAAAATATATTTACCAGCGAAAAACGGGCGATTTCAAAAAAGGTGACTTAAAGCAAAAAGATATTGATGCCGAAATTTTTGCTATGAAACGCCTCGAAGCAGCTGTTGCGCTTTTTCCTACTTACGAAAAAGAGTTGCAAACGGCAAACCGCTACGATTATGCGGACATGATAAGTTGGGTTATAAAGGCTTTTCAAGAAAATGAAAATCTTTTGCGCAATTATCAAGAACAATATTTGTATTTTTTGGTGGACGAGTTTCAAGATACGAACGGCTCGCAATTTCACATTTTAAAAACATTGATTGAGTACTGGGACAACCCGAATGTGTTTATCGTTGGCGACGACGACCAAGCTATTTATGAGTTTCAAGGCGCACGTATTCAAAGTTTTATAGATTTTTATGGTAAGTACAAAGACAGTATAGAGGTCATAGTGTTGAAAGAAAATTATCGCTCGACACAAACGATTTTGAATGTTTCGACTGGACTAATTGATGCGAATAAGTTGCGGATTATCAGCGAGTTATCGGGATTAGGCATTGATAAAAAACTGGTAGCAGCGAATAAAAAAATCGCTTCTTTGCCCGAAAAACCACAGCTAATTGCTTATCCGAATCACTTGCAAGAACTGACAGATATTGTCGAAAAACTCAAAGCGGCGCAGCTTCGTGGCGAGCGCATGAGCGATTATGCAATTCTTTATGCGCAGCACAAACAAGCAGATGATTTCATAGAATTATTGGAAAAAAATGCTATTCCGTACGCTTCTCAGCGTCCGATAGATATTTTACAAGCGCCTGTTATTCAGCAGATTATCTATATTTTGCAGTACATAGATGCCGAAATGCAAAAACCACTCAGTGGCGATGAAATTTTGTTTAAAATCTTGTATTTTAAATGTTGGAAAATACCTGTTTGGACGATTGCAAAACTGAGTTTAGCGATACAAAAAGAAGAAAAAATGCGTTGGCGAGAAGCCTTGCGCAGCAATGAATTTTTACAGCAAAATGAAATTCCTGATGTAGAAAAAATCAGTACGTTGGTTCATTTTTTAGAAAATTGTATTGCTGAAATAGCCGAAATGACTGTTCCGATGTTGGTCGAAAGAGTAATCAATAGAAGCGGAATTTTAACACAAATAATTGAAAGTCAATATGTTACACAAGATGTACAAATACTTCAAACTTTTTTTGATTTTGTAAAACAAGAAAATATCAAGCATACGGATTTTTCGTTGGAAAAATTTAATGAAACCTTAGATAAGATGCGCAATAATCGTATTCGCTTGAATTTACAGCGCAATATCGATGATACAGATGGCGTGACTTTATCCACTGTTCATAGCGCAAAAGGTTTGGAATATAAGTACGTTTTTTTGATAGATAATAGCAGTACGCATTGGGAAAATCGTCGAGCGAATACACAAGGTCAATTTTCGTTACCCGATACCCTGACGCTAACCAAAGAGGAAGATAATATCGAATCGCAACGTCGTTTGTTTTACGTTGCTATGACCCGTGCAAAGGAAGGTTTATACATTTCTTATCATCAAAATTCGCAAACTGGAAAACACCTACAACGTAGTATTTTTATAGATGAACTTATTGAAAATCAGAATGTTACGTATATTGAAAAAATGCTTGATAAGCCAATTTTAACCCAAAGTAGCATTTTATTATTGCGTGAAAAAAATATTATTTTACCCAATTTGGCAGAAAATTTTGTAGCCAAAAAGTTAGAAAATTTTGTCCTTTCTGCATCAAGTTTGATAACGTTTTTGGATTGCCCTTTGAGTTTTTATTACCAAAATATTTTGAGCGTACCTTCTCAAAATAACGAGTTTTCGAGCTACGGAAATGTTTTGCACAAAACTTTACAAGTATTTTTTAATAAATCTTTGTTTCAAAATAAAAAACAATTGTTGCCTGTACAAGAGTTAATTTTGATTTTTACAAAAGAAATGGAAACGAGGCGTTACGAATTTTCGGCACGAGCGTATAAAAATCGTTTGGTGTTGGGCAAAAAAAACTTAGCTCTTTTTTATGAAAATGAAATAAAAAAATGGGAAATGACAGGGCAAGCAGAGGTCTATATTTCCAATACTGAAATCAATGGCGTGCCTGTAAAAGGTACGATAGACAAGGTTTTGCCTTTGTCAGACGGCTCTGTGCATATCATAGATTACAAAACTGGAAAACTCGATAGCACCAAATTTAGTAAAAGTACCGAAACCAACATCGGCGGCGGACGCTACCGCAAACAGTTGCTTTTTTACAAATTACTCTACGATAATTGGCGAAATTCAACGCTTTTTGTTTCAAATGCCACTATTTCTTATTTAGACCCTGATTTGAATACTATTTTTCCGAGTAAAAATATAGAATTTGAAGCGGAAGAAGTAGCCCATTTTAAAACACTTATCAAAGAAACTTACGATAAAATTTTAGCCCAAAATTTCTACGAAGGTTGCGGAAAGGAAACGTGTCAATGGTGCGAATTTACACGTACACACGTGCTGCCCGATAGCGTTTTTAATGTGGTCACGGAAGATTTAGATGATGTGTGAAAAAAAACTGCCCAAACTGCTATACCTGAAAAATATAGCGGTTTACTTTTTGAAAAAAAAGACCGAAGTAGGGTGTAGAATGGTTTTTAGATTGGAAATACCAAGCAAGGCGAATTAGTCTTTATCAAAAAAAGTCACATAAATAGTTGTATCGCTAAAATTAAAAAATCGCAACACATTGATTATCAATGTATTACGATTTTGTTTTGTGATCCGGACAGGATTCGAACCTGTGACCCGCAACTTAGAAGATTGCCGCTCTATCCAGCTGAGCTACCGAACCTATTTACTATTGTACTACTCTTTTTTTCAAAAGTGCTGCAAAGATATGTTATTTTTATTGAACTCTCAAATTTTTTTATATTTTTGTGAAAAAATTGGATAAACTATGAGCGCAACAATAAATGTTAAGATAGATGAAAGTTGGAAAGCACAATTGGCAGACGAGTTCCAACAGCCTTATTTTCAAGTAATTAGGTCTTTTTTAGTCGCTGAAAAAGAAGCTGGAAAAACTATTTTTCCACCTGGCCCACTTATTTTCAATGCCTTTGATTCTACCCCTTTTGACGCTGTAAAAGTCGTGATTTTGGGACAAGACCCGTATCATCAGCCTGGTCAAGCGATGGGATTGTCTTTTTCAGTGCCTCGTACAGCGGCTATTCCTGCTTCTTTACGCAATGTTTACAAAGAATTGACAGATAATATTCCTAATTTCCAAACGCCTAATCATGGCGACCTTTCTTCTTGGGCTTCACAAGGCGTTTTGATGCTGAACTCTATGCTTACGGTACAAGCGGCGGCGGCTGGTTCGCATAAAGATATTGGTTGGCAAAAATTTACGGATGCCGTAATTAAAAAGATTTCGGACGAAAAAGAAGGTGTCGTTTTTTTACTTTGGGGAAATTTTGCTCGTGGAAAAAAAATATTAATTGACGACAGCAAACACCACGTTTTGGAAGCTGCGCACCCTTCGCCCTTAGCTGGAAATGCCTTTCTGGGCAATAAACATTTTTCTACCGCAAACGATATTTTATTAAAACAAGGAAAATCTGCGATTAATTGGCAGGTGTAAAATTTAAAAAAAAAAACACTACTTTGGAGCAGCAAAAAACGGTTTCTTATTCAAAAACCACTATTACGGAACTGATGATTCCTTCATATGCGAATTTTGGTGGCAAAATTCACGGTGGTATTTTACTTTCCATGATTGACAAAGTAGCCTACGCTTGTGCTGCAAAACACGCTGGCGGCTATTGTGTTACGGTTTCTATTGATAACGTAGAGTTTCGTGCGCCTGTGGAAGTTGGCGACTTGGTTTCGCTTCATGCGGCAGTAAATTACGTCGGGCGCACTTCGCTCGTAGTCGGTATTCGAGTATTGGCGGAAAACATCGAAACAGGCGAAATTCGACATACCAATACTTCTTATTTTACGATGGTCGCAAAAGACAAAATGGGCAAACCTCGTGAAGTTCCTGCGCTTACTTTGGAGAATGAAGAAGAAGTTCGCCGCTTTATGGAAGCCACGAAGCGAAAGGAGCTAAAAATACAGTTCAAAGATGATTTTGACAACGAAAAATCTCTAATGAAAGCACAACAAAATCACCAACTGCTTGATAATGAACGTTGTGTGATTAATTTTTAAAATAAAAAATGCAATATTAAACCGTACTTAGCAATTTTTCAAAACCCACTTTAGCTCGTCCACTTTCCAAACTTTCACGTGCTTCCGCTACACAATCCGTAAGCGACGAAGTAGGTTTGAAACAACGAATACCAAGCGCAGCGTTCGCAATTACAGCATCGTTTTGCGCACGTGTTCCTTTATTGTCCAAAACCTCTTTGAAGATTTTTGCTGCCGCTTGTATCGTTTCTCCACCATCTATGTCATCGAGCGTAACACGCTGTAAACCAAGCTGTTCTGGCGAAATGACATAATCTTCATAAGGTGTTTTTACAGCGCAAGAAGCCGTCAAAGATACCTCATCAAAGCCATCAAGACCGTGCAAAATAGCATATTGCTTGTCTGTATTTTGATAAATATACTGATACAAACGAGCAAGCTCCATACTAAAAACACCTACAATTTGTTGTTTCGGTTGTGCAGGATTGACCAAAGGCCCGAGCATATTAAAAAATGTTTTTATACCTAATAATTGTCGAATTGGAGCAACCGATTTCATAGCAGGATGAAACAAAGGTGCGTGTAAAAAACAAATATTGGTCTGGTCGAGTTGCCTTTTCAAAGCGTCCGCATCATTCGTAAAGCGGTAGCCCAAATATTCCAAAACATTGGAACTTCCACAGACCGAAGACACACCATAATTGCCGTGCTTCGTCACATGATAACCTGCGCCAGCTACCACAACACTCGCCAAAGTGCTTATATTAAACGTATTTTTTCCGTCGCCGCCTGTTCCGCACATATCTATTGTACTAAAATCGTCGAAACTTATTTTTACACAAAGTTCCAAAAGCGCATCACGAAAGCCTTGTAATTCGTCCACAGTGATTGCTCGCATCAAATAAACGGTTACAAAAGCTGCGATTTGTGCTTCGTTGTATTTGGTATTTGTGATATTGGTAAGTACCTCTTTTGCTTGCTCTCGAGAGAGTGCTTTTTGCTCAAAAAGGTGTTGAAGTATTTTTTTCATAAAAAATGATTGTCAAATTGATAATTTTATTGCGCTAAGATATTCCTTAATATTTGCTTTCCGTGCTTTGTCATTATACTTTCTGGATGAAATTGCACGCCACTCACATCATAATTTTTGTGACGCAACGCCATGATATTTCCCTCTGCATCAACAGCCGTTACGTGGAAGCAATCAGGTAAATTTTCTTTTGAAACCACCCAACTATGATACCTGCCAACATTGATTTCAGACGGCATTTTTTGGAAAATAACTTCTTGATTATCAACGATTTGTATAGGAGTTTCCAGCCCGTGATAAGGAAAATTTAGGTTAGTTAGGCTTGCGCCAAACGCTTCTCCTATCGCTTGCTGACCAAGGCAAACACCAAATATTTTTTTCGTTTTGTGATACGTTTTTATTACATCTAACAGGATGCCAGCTTCGTGAGGAATACCTGGTCCAGGGCTTAAAATAATCGTATCGAACGCATCAATTTCTGCCAAAGTAATAGCATCATTGCGACGAACAGTCACTTCGCCATCAATAATTTCTTCAATATATTGCACCAAATTATATACAAAACTATCGTAATTGTCTAAAACTAAAATTTTCATATTTCTTTTTATTTTGAAAAATAAAACAAAAAACGGCTTGTCGAATGAACCGACAAGCCGCATATAAAGTATATTTTTTATTTTAAAATAACATACAAGCGTTTAGCCTTTCACCCTTTGAAAAGAGTAAAGCCACCAACCGTTGTTATTTGAATTATTTTTTATCATTTTTGATTTTAATTATGCAAAGTAAAGGGCATTTTTTGAAAAAGTCAAGTATTGTAGTCGAATTTTTTTATTTTAAAAAATTAGCAGTCAAAATCCACTAATTTTTCTGAAAAAGATAAAACAAAACCATATTTTTGTGTGTTTATAAAAAATGTTAGTTAGTTTTTAATTTTAAACAAATAAAATAAGTTTTATACTATGAATTGGTTGATTTACACCTTGATTACAGCCGCCGCAGTTGTCGGCATGGAATTTACGGCTTGGTTTGCACACAAATTTATTATGCACGGTTTTTTATGGGATTGGCACGAAGATCACCACAAACCTTATCACGAAACAGAAGGTTTTTTTCAGAAAAATGACCGTTTTTTCTTAGTATTCGCTGTTCCGAGTTCTATTTGCTACATCACAGGGTTGGCCACGCCTCATTTTTGGGTACTTTTTATTGGGATTGGCATCTCGATATATGGGCTTATTTACTTTCTAATTCACGACGTATATATACATCAGCGTTTCAAATGGTTTCGTCAATTAGACAGTAAATATTCACGTGCGATACTTCGTGCGCATGGTGCGCATCATGCACAACAAACCAAAGAAGATTGTGAATCTTTCGGATTACTTGTGATTGATTCCAAATTTTTCAAAAAAAGAAGTGAGTGGAGTTCTAATGAAAAGTAAACAAAAAAAACCTCGTAAGATTACTTAAGTAGTTGGGCTAAAATAATCATAATTTTTTTAAAGGGAAGTCGTTGTAAAATAACAACGTAACTTCCTTACAGTCAGTTACTTATGTTATTTTACAACGCCAAAAAAATTAACGATTATTTCTATACGCCTACTTACGAGGTTTTTCTTTATACATCAAAATCAAGTACAACTTTTTCACTTCTCGGGTGCGCTTGACAACTTAGTACAAAGCCTTCTTCTATTTCGTCCGCTTCTAAGCCATAATTAATGCTCATATGAACCTTGCCTTCGAGGAGTTTACATTTGCAAGTACAGCAGACACCGCCTTTGCACGCATAGGGTAAATCTGCGCCTTGTTCCATTGCTTCGTCCAAAATATTGATACCATTTTGAGCCAAAGGAAACGAAATTAACTTACCGTCTAATTTTATAGTCACTTGACTAAGTATTTCATTATCAGTGCTTTGTACTTCTTTTTTAGTGTTTTTTTGTAGTGCTGCACCAGTAGTAAAAAGCTCAAAATGGATTTTTTTTGCGTCAATTCCTTTTGCTAAAAAGGTATCTTTTACACCCAAAATCATTTCTTCTGGTCCACAAAGAAACACCTCATTGATACTTTTTACATCTAATAAATGTTCGCAAAATACTTCACATTTTTCTGCACTCAGGCGACCATTAAAAATAGGTGCTTCTTGAAATTCTCTTGATAAAACATGAAAAACACGCAAACGATTGAGGTATTTATTTTTCAAACCTTCTATTTGCTCTCTGAAAATAACAGATTTTGCATATTTATTTCCGTAAAAAAGGGTAAAACTGCTCAGTGGCTCGTTTTGTAGCACCGTTTTAAGAATAGAAAAAATAGGCGTAATACCGCTTCCAGACGCAAAACCTACATAATGCTTTGATTGTGAAGGATTTATGTTGGTAAAAAAACGCCCCATAGGAGGCATGGCTTCTATACTGTCTCCATTTTTCAAAACGTCATTGGCAAAAGTAGAAAAAAGCCCGCCGTCAATTTTTTTGATAGCAACACGCAAATCTTCGCCGACCGCACTACATATCGAATACGAGCGACGCACTTCTTTGCCATCGATTTCGCTACGCAAAGTCAAATACTGCCCTTGTGTGAACTCGAAAATAGCTTTTTCTGCTTCTGCAACTTCAAAACCTACGGATACACAATCGTTTGTTTCTTTTTTTATACTTTTTACCCGAAGGGAATGAAATTTTGACATAAATAGGCGTATAGAAATAATCGACAATTTTTTTGTCGTTGTAAAATAACATAAGTAACTGACTGCAAGGAAGTTATATTGTTATTTTTACAACGACTTCCCTTTAAAAAAATTTCGGTTATTTTAGCCCAACTACTTAAATGTAAATACTTATAACTTATTGCTACAAAAGTAGGCATTTTAAACAGAAAATTGACTGGTATAACCTAATTTTTTTATTTTAATAACTGGAAATACAATTGTATATTGAAAAAAAGTTTACTTTTGCATAAAATAAAACCACATTATCATGGACAACCACACACCTTTTACAGTTACTGTTAATGAACAGGAATTAGAAATTTCGCCTGAGCAAATTGCTAATTTTGACGCTATACCGACAAATGACAGTTATTTTCATATATTAAAAGACGGAAAATCATATCGTGCCGAAATCGTAAGTACAGATTTTGCCAATAAAACTTTTGGTGTAAAAATAAATGGCAATATTTATCAGACAAAAATTGCAGACAAATACGATAGATTAATCAAAGAAATCGGGCTTTCTGTGGGCAATACTCAGAAGCTAAATATCATCAAATCGCCTATGCCTGGTTTGGTGCTCACGACCATGGTAAACGTAGGAGACACGGTTCAAAAAGGCGATACGTTGCTTATTTTGGAAGCGATGAAAATGGAAAATGTTATCAAAGCTCCTGCTGATGCAACTGTAAAATCTATTCACGTAACAAAAGGACAAGCAGTAGAAAAAGCGCAACTTTTGATAGAAATGGAGTAGAATAATTAAAAAGTTGATTATCAGATAATTACATTTTAATAATTTTATTTTATTTAGCTATATTTAAAAAATACGGGTTCTGTTTCAAAAAAATGAAGCTCCATGTTTTTACCATCAAACGTAACATAGGAGTTGTAATTGAGCCAATCTCCTGTGTTTATATAACGTGTTTTTCTATTCGATAAAGTAAAATCGATAGGTAAATGTCGATGTCCAAACAAGAAAAAATCTATGTTTGGTTGCTCCGTTATCTTTTCTTCACAAAAACTAACCAGCCATTCTTTTTCTGCACCAAGCCAATCTCGTCTTTTCAAATATTTCAAATCACGGCTTTTTCCAGACCAAAAATTAGCCAATTTTATACCAAAATTAGGATGTACACGTTCAAAGAGCCATTGACAAATTGGGTTTGCAAAGATTTTTTTGAGTATTTTATAGCCTTTATCGTCAGGCCCAAGACCATCTCCGTGACCTAAAAAAAACTTTTTGCCGTGTATTTCTTTTGCTATTGGCGCACGATACGTTGTTATTCCGAATTCTTTTTCAAAATAATCAAAAATCCACATGTCATGATTTCCTGTAAAAAGATACATCGGAATACCCGAGTCGCTAAGTTCAGCGATTTTTCCAAAAAAACGACTGAATCCTTTGGGCATCACGGTAGAATACTCAAACCAAAACTCAAAAATATCGCCCATTAAGTAAATAGTATCGGCATCGCTCGCTATTTTGTCTAAAAAACGAACTACTTCACGCTCTCTTTCCGCACTTGATACTCTTGCGCCTACGCCCAAGTGCAAATCTGATATAAAATATGTCTTTTTGATAACGCTAATTTGAAAACTATCTTTATTTAGTAAATAATTGAGCTAAAATAGGCAAAAGTTTATACTTCAAGCATATTTTAGCCCAATTACTATTTTTTTATTTAAAAGCATTAAAACCAGTAACATCCATACCTGTAATTAACAAGTGAATATCGTGTGTACCTTCGTAAGTCAATACTGTTTCGAGGTTCATCATGTGACGCATGATAGGATATTCGCTTGTGATGCCCATACCGCCAAAGATTTGACGTGATTCACGTGCTACTTCTAATGCCATAATACAAGAGTTTCTTTTTGCCATCGAAATCTGAGCAGGAGTTGCTTTACCTACATTTGCCAAAGTTCCCAAACGCCATACTAATAATTGCGCTTTTGTGATTTCGGTAATCATTTCAGCCAATTTTTTCTGCGTCAATTGGAAAGCTCCAATCGGTTTTCCGAACTGAATGCGCTCTTGTGAATAACGCAAAGCTGCATCGTAACAATCTAATGCCGCACCAATTGTTCCCCAAGCAATACCATAACGTGCTTTTGACAAACAACCCAAAGGGCCTTTTAGTCCTTGTACATTTGGTAGTACGTTTGCTTTCGGAACACGTACATCTTCAAACACCAATTCGCCAGTAATAGAAGCACGAAGCGACCATTTTCCGTGAATTTCTGGTGCTGTAAAGCCTTTCATGCCACGTTCTACTATCAAACCACGGATAATTCCTTGCTCATCTTTTGCCCAAACTACGGCAATATCTGCCAAAGGAGAATTTGTAATCCACATTTTTGCACCGTTCAAGATGTAACAGTCGCCATCATCTTTGATGTTTGTTATCATATCGCTCGGATTTGAGCCATAATCAGGTTCTGTCAGACCGAAACAACCGATGAACTCGCCACTTGCTAATTTAGGCAAATATTTCATACGTTGCTCTTCGCTACCATACTTATAGATAGGATACATCACGAGCGAGCCTTGTACCGAAGCCATCGAACGAATACCTGAATCGCCACGCTCCAATTCTTGCATGATGATGCCATACGAAATTTCGTCCATGCCACCACAACCATATTTGGCAGGCAAACTCGGACCAAATGCTCCGATTTCAGCCAAACCTTTGAAAAGGTGCGTTGGACATTGCGCTTTATCAGCACAATCCTCGATAATTGGGCTAACTTCTTGTTTTACCCATTGACGAACGGCATCTCGTGCCAATAGATTTTCTTCGGTCAGTAAATCATCTATTTGGTAATAATCGTGAAATTGGTAACGATCTTCACGTGAACTACGCTTTATATTTTCCATGAAAAAAAATTATATTTGGTTAGAAATTTTTTTATAAAATAATACTGCAAAAGTAATGCAAAATAGCTCGATTTCTATTTTTTTAGCAAAATTTATAGCAAAATTTTACTTAAGAATTGCTTGTTTATAACAATTCTTAATAGTAATATGTTTAGGTAACATTAAAAAAACCTGTTGTTATTCGCAACAGGTTTTTGGTAATTAGACTGGATTCGTTTCTTAAGTAGTTGGGCTATAATAACCGAAATTTTTATACGCCTATTTATTAAAATTTGGTCATTGCCGCAAATTGCTTTACACGACCTTGAATTTGTGAATTTTTTAATTTTTTCAATGCCTTGATACTAAATTCCTCTACACAAAACGAAGCCATTGCAGAACCATAAACGATTGCTTTTTTCATATTTTTGAAAGAAACATCGCCAGATTTTGCTAAATAACCTATAAAGCCGCCTGCAAAGGTATCTCCTGCGCCCGTCGGGTCAGTAACTTGTGGAAGCAACAAACCTGGACAGAAAAATATTTGACCTTCACCAAAAAGCATCGCTCCATGTTCGCCTTTTTTGATAATAAGGAATTTTGGCCCCATTTCTTGGATTTTTGCAGCAGCTTTCAAAAGAGAAAATTCTCCTGAAAGTTGGCGAGCTTCTTCGTCATTTATAGTCAGAACATCTACTCTTGCGATTACTTTTTTCAAGTCTTCGAGTGCAATATCCATCCAAAAGTTCATCGTATCGAGTACAACTAATTTGGGTTTTGAAGTCAATTGATCTAATACTTGCATCTGAACTTGTGGAGAAAGATTTCCCAACATGATAAATTCAGAATTTTTATAACTATCTGGCAAAATTGGATTAAAATCAGCCAAAACATTGAGTTGTGTATCTAATGTATCACGACCATTCATGTTATCGTGGTAGCGACCTGCCCAGAAAAATGATTTTTCTCCTTTTTTTATTTCCAAACCGTCCAAATTTACGCCTCTTTTTTCAAGATAAGCCAACTCACGTTTAGGGAAATCGTCGCCAACGACGGCTACCAAATTAATGTCTTTTGTGAAATAAGACGCAGCAATTGAGATGTAAGTACAAGCTCCGCCGACTACTTTTTTTGCGTGTCCAAAAGGCGTTTGAATATCGTCAAACGCTACTGTTCCTACTGTTAATAAACTCATGTATCGATTAGAATTAATAAAAAAATGAATGAAAACGCCACTAAATACAAAGATTTTAGTGGCGTTTTGTAAGTTTTTAGGCTAAATTTGTCTAAAAAAAGTATTACTTTATTTCAGGAACAGCATTCATGTTGCCATGAATAGTCATATAAACAGCTCCTATGAATAAAAAAAGAAACATTGCAAAATACAACATACAGTAACCTTTTTCGCTTGCATCAGTGATGCCATGTGAGTTCACATTTTCGTCGTGGTGATTTGTAGCAGACATAATATTATATATATTTTTGTAAAAATTTTTAGTAAAAATCTTATTTCTAAAATTTAATGCAAAATAAACGCTATTTTTCCTAAATTGAAAGCCTATTGCAAAAAAAGATTTTATAAAACGAAGTTTTTTATATTTTAAAGCTAAAAAATACTTTTTTGGATTATTTTTTTACCTTTGTGTCACATAAATTTAATGAAATGATTAGTTACATCAAAGGAGAAATCACATTTAAAAGTCCTGTTTTTATCATCATCGAGAACGCTGGAATTGGCTATCATGCTAATATTAGTTTGAATACGTTTTCAAAAATAGAACACGTTACGAAAGATGCTAAAATTTTTATCCATTCACAGATAAAAGAGGATAGCGCACGTTCTTTTGTGCAGGTTTTGTATGGTTTTGCTGAAGAAGTGGAGCGTGATATGTTTATTAATCTGACGAGTGTTTCTGGTGTAGGTTACAATACGGCTCGTTTGGTGCTTTCGTCTATGACCGTGGACGAAATACGACACGCTATCGCTAACGAAAATGTAGTTGCTATCAATAAAGTAAAAGGAATTGGGCCTAAAACGGCAAAGCAAATTATCTTAGATTTAAAAGAAAAAATGAGTAAACAACTCATAGAAGGTGGTAGTCCGCTTGGCGGCGGCTTGCTTTCAGATAATCCTGCGAGAGAAGATGCTATTTCGGCGCTTGTTGCGCTTGGTTTTGCTCGCTTAAATGTACAAAAAATATTGAATAAAATTATCAAAGAACAACCGACCGTAACGACAGTTGATGAGATGATAAAGGTGGCGTTGAGGCTATTGTCGTAGAACGTTTGCGTTAATTTTAATTTATAAAAAACTGATAATCAGAATTTTACTAATTAATAAACCTTTTCAATATTTTTATTGCTAATCCAGTTACTCCAAAGTTTGTTGAAGGTATGTATTTTAGGTACTGATTTGTTCGTAGAATCCACGACAGGGAAGCCTTGATTCGTCCACTCAAATATGCTACCGTATAAATTTTTTACGTCAGTAAAACCAGCGGCTTTTAGTTTTTCGCCTATTTTTTCACTTCTGTACCCTATGGAGCAATATACCACAATTGGCGTTTTTTTGTCTAAATTTGCTACATTTTCAAGCAAAAAATGGTCGTAACCAACGTTTTTTGCGCCTTCGATGTGGCTTATTTCGTATTCTTTTGTTTCACGAGCATCGAGTAAAACGTATTCTTTGCGGTGTTCGTTTAGTTCTTTTACGCTGATTACAGGTACTGAAAAATGCAACATCAAAGCAAGTGTTTTATCAAATGTTTTGTTTTCACAATGCGGTCGATTGATTGTTTTTTGAGCGCAAGCGAAATGAATAAACAACAAGAAAGAAGCGAAAAAAACGTTTTTCAAAGCCATATTAAAGTTATATTTAGTTCATTTTATAAGGCGACATCAGCATAAATTCGGGTATTTTGACATCAAAAAGTTCGCCATCTATTTGTCTTTCTACGAGATATGTCCCGAACATTTTACCCATATCGCTGCCGATATTTGCCCAAGAAACGTACTGATGCGAAGCACCAGGCGTAATCACAGGTTGCTGTCCGACAACACCTTCGCCTTCTACGTCGTGTGTTGTACCATTGGAATCAAAAATAGTCCAATGCCTACGAAGTACCTGAATACTGTATTCACTACAATTTTCTATGGTAACTTGGTACGCAAAGACATACCTATTTTCGGTAGGGCGTGAGTGACTTTCTTTGAACTCAGTTTGTACACTGATTCTGATACCACGTGTAGTTTCGGTCAAAATCATAATATTTATTTTTTTATTTTATAAAAAACTAATAATCAGTATTTTATAAAAATAATTAATTTTTTACAAAGTCTGAAACAATTTTTTCAGCTTCTCTCAAAGCAGTTTGTAAATCATCATTTACGATAACTACATCAAATTTGTCTTCATAAGTTAGTTCCAGCGCAGCCTTTGAGATTCTTCTGTTTAGGCTTTCTTCTGTTTCGGTATTTCTACCTTTCAGACGCTCAAACAAAATTTCGGGCGAAGGCGGTTTTACAAAAACAAGCAGCGTTTCCTCCCGAAAAGCCTTCTGAATTGTAAGCGCACCATTTACATCTATATCAAAAATG
>JANMGN010000258.1:0-4169 GCA_031374645.1 Chitinophagales bacterium
TGTAAATCAGCTTTTGTTGTTTTTTGAGCTTGGCTGAAAAAAACAGCAAAGCAAAGTAATGTAAGTATTATATTTTTTTTCATTTTTTTTGTTTGGTATTTATTTACATCAAATTCATTTTTGAAATTGCATATTTTAAATAATAAATATATCTTTGTAAGATAATAAAAAAAACTAAATATGGTTTTCACTAAAAAAGAAATAAAAATTGCTAAAATTCAAGAAACTACAAATACATTAGGTAAAGTAAAATCTACAATTTTGGAAACTTTTGCTAATAGTATTTCAATGTCTTATGCCGTATCAGAAATTGATTTTAACGGTAAAAAATATATTCTTAACTTTCCGCTTCGTTGCCTTTTTGAAAAAGAAGACGATTATTTTGTTATTCAATCTGAGATGCTTGATATAATTGGAACTGGCAAAACAAAAGAAGGTGCAGAACTTTCTTTTAAGCAAGAATTTGATTACATCTATACATTATATATGAATACAGATGATGAAAAATTATCAAAACGTCTTGTCAAAATCAAAATTTTATTAACTAATATCGTAAAACAAGTTATATCGTAATGGCTGTCTTAGATGCTAAAAAAACATATAAAAATCTCAAAAGTAAGGGTTTTGAAGACGCTACCAATAAAAGCGACGACCACAAATACTTAAATTTTTTCCATAATGGTAGAATAATACTACACACAAAAATCAGTCACGGTGCAAAGGATTTGAATGATTTTTTGATAAAACAAATGTCATCGCAATGCAAATTGTCAAAAGAGGAATTTAAGGATTTAGCCAACTGCCCACTCTCCGAAGAAGCATATATTCAAATTTTAAAAGAAAACGAAATGATAGAGGAGGATTAATCCTTTTCTATCACATCTCCGATACAAATTATATTTTTATCGCTAAACTCTTTTTTCCAAATCAAATTTTGACCAAAAGGAATTTTATTTCCGACTTTCCGATATTCAGCAAGTTTTTTCAGCGGTTCTTTTCCTCCTTCGCCTGTATCAGGGTCGAGCGTCGTCATTACGCAACGTCCGCAAGGTTTTATACCTTGAAAAGCAATTTTTCCTATTTTAAAATCACTCCAATTCTCTTCTTCGTAAGGTTCGCCGCCACTAAAAACAAAATTTGTTCTAAATCTACGCATACCTACAACTGCTTGATTTTCAGCGTTTAATGGCGTTTCTAAACGAGTGTTTAAGTCATTGATAGAAGCCTCTCCTATAATCAAAAAAGGATAGCCATCTGCAAAACTGACTACATCATCGCCTGTATTGTATCCCTCTTCGACCCTTCGTTTGGCTTCGTTTGGCATTTTTACCAAATGACATTTTACGCCTAAAAAATCACTTAAAAAATCATCCGCTAAGGTAGAAACTTTTTTTGCCAAAACAGTATCGCCCCAAACCGTAACCTGTATTTCGTCCGTCATTTCTTCCAAACCAACAGCGATTTGGTTCATCAAATTATTTTTTTCTTCGATGATAAGTTGCTGATTATCAATGCGTGCGCAAAGATGCGTCATTTTTCGGTGTGTCCGTTGCGAGAAAAAAATACCATTTTCTCCTACAATCATCCAACGTCGGTCGTGCTGCAAACCTCGCTCCTCTACAATAGCAGATGAAGGCGAAAAACCATCGAGTGATTTTACAGGATAAATATTGATTTGAGTTATTTTTAACATATCGTATTAATTAGAAAAACTATAATTTAGCAAAAGAAAAGAGCCATAGGTTCGACATTTTGGTAGCTATGTGCGTAAGCGCATGGACTAAAAAGCATCAAATGTACAAAAAGAAAAATTTATTTTTTGCAAAAGTAAATAATATCAGAAATAATCCCTACGTTTGATATGTTTTATTATTTTTCCGTTAAAAAAAATTAAAGACTAAAAAACAATGCAAACTAAAAATTTGAAATATACATTTTTGCTACTTGGAGTAGTATTTTTGTCTTCTTGTGGTGTTTTTTCAAAAATGAAAAATACAGATACACCATTGAGCGCAAAAGCTCCTTTGGTCGTCAATGCCGCTAAAAAGAAAATGGGTTCGCCTTACAAATATGGTGGCGCAACTTCCGCAGGCTACGATTGTTCGGGCTTAGTTTTTACCTCTTTTGACGAAGCGAATATCAAACTGCCTCGTACTTCTGCGGAGCAAGCTACTGTCGGAAAAGATGTTGCAATGGAAAAAGTACGCCCTGGCGACTTGGTATTTTTTGCAACCAAAAAAGGCGAAGGCAAAATTTCGCACGTTGGCATTGTTACTCAAGTAAAAGCAAAAGAAGTTGTGATGTTCATTCATGCTGCAAATACTGGCGTACAAGAAGATAACCTTTATGCGCCCTATTATTTCAATTCGTTTGTGAAAGCGAAACGTCCGTATTGAATCCTCAACGCTGACAGGGTTCAAAACCCTGTCAGCGTTTTGCAAAAAAAATAATATTTATGAGAAATGAATTTTCAATATTTTCAATAGTTAGTATCGTAACTATCTGTTTATTAGGCTATTATGTCAGTTTGAGTTGGCTTTGGGCGTTTGTTATATTGTTGCCGCTAATAGGGTTGGGTATTTATGAAATGTTTCAGACACGTCATGCGATAATGCGAAATTTTCCTATTTTGGGACGTATGCGCTATATTATGGAATGGTTGCGCCCCAAAATTTATCAATATTTTGTAGAATCAGATACGGATGGGCGACCTTACAATCGTATCGACCGTTCTATTGTATATCAACGTGCAAAACTCGATATAGACACCGTTCCTTTTGGTACGCAGCTTGATGTTTATGCCGAAGGTTATGAGTTTATGAATCACTCGATAGCGGCTTTGGACAAAAAAAATCTGAACCTTAGTCCACGAGTTTTAATCGGCGGACCACAATGCAAACAACCATACAGTGCAAGTATTCTGAATGTTTCGGCGATGTCTTTTGGCTCTTTGAGCAAAAATGCGGTTATGGCACTCAACGGAGGCGCAAAAATTGGTAGTTTTGCGCATAATACAGGCGAAGGTGGCGTAAGTCCGTATCATTTGCAGCTTGGTGGAGATTTGATTTATCAGGTAGGAACAGGTTATTTTGGTTGTCGGGCAGAAGACGGTGGTTTTAGTCCAAAAGATTTTAAAGAAACGGTCAGTTCTCCAAGTATAAAAATGATAGAACTCAAACTTTCGCAAGGCGCAAAACCTGGTCACGGAGGTATTTTGCCAGCGAAAAAAAATACACCCGAAATAGCCGCAATTCGCAAGGTAAAACCTGGAATTGATGTAGATTCTCCGCCTTTTCATAGGTCATTTTCTACGCCAAAAGGCTTATTGGAATTGTTACAAACGATGCGAGAATTGAGTGATGGTCGTCCTGTCGGTTTCAAATTGTGTATAGGAAACAAACACGAATTTGTAGCGATTTGTAAGGCGATGTTGGAAACAAAAATTTTTCCAGATTTTATCACTGTGGACGGTGGCGAAGGCGGTACAGGTGCAGCACCTGTGGAGTTTTCAAATCATGTAGGTATGCCTTTTCGAGAGGCTTTGGCTTTTGTTCACAACACATTGCTTGGTTTTGGTGTACGAAAAGACATAAAAGTATTGGCTTCAGGACATATTGTGTCTGGTTTTGACCTTTTTAGGGCTTTTGCTTTGGGTGCAGATGCTTGCAATTGCGCTCGTGCGATGATGATTGCGCTGGGCTGTATTCAAGCGTTGGAGTGCAATAAAAATACTTGTCCGACAGGTGTTGCAACACAAGATGAAGAGCTTACGGCTGGTTTGGTCGTAGAGGATAAAAAGGTTCGTATCGCTAATTTTCATAAAAAAACAGTAGAAAGCGTCGTAGAATTAATGGCAGGTGCAGGTCTGGATTCGACTACAAAAATCACTCGCCGCTTGATTTCTCGCCGTGTTTTTATGAATTCTGTAAAACGCTACGACCAAATTTTTCCTTACTTGCAAGAAGGTTGTTTATTAACCGATGACATACCGAACGAGTATGAAGATTTGATGGCAGGTGCTTCGGCAGAAAGTTTTTCATTCGTAGAATAACAAAGCAATTGCTAAAAATTGTGAAAATTGTGGTTTACTTTTGCGCTTTCTTAGAAACAAAATAAATCAACTGACGAACTAATTTGACTACTATTAACAAAACGATATTGAAATAACT
>JANMGN010000342.1:0-3815 GCA_031374645.1 Chitinophagales bacterium
TTACTTGACAAAAAGAGATGTTGAACTTAATTTTAAGGAAAATATGAACCAATATATCCTTTTTGATGATGAATTACCCAAGTGGAATTACCTCATTAAGCACAACTAATACGACCAACTTATTTTTTACACGTTACTTAGTGGAAAAATATAAATTTGAAGAAACAAATGATTGGTTGATTAGTGAAAAAAGAAAATATTTTGAAAAGTATTTAGAAGAAGATATTAGAAAAGTATTTTATCGCCCTTTTGATGCAAAATATACGTTTTATCCTCTTGATAGGATTAACCAAATTATTGTAAGAGGTGATGATAAAAAAAGCCTAATGCAACACTTTTTACTTGGTAAAAATATTGGAATTGTTATGCCAAAACAATCAATAGAAGGTTTTGGTATTTTGACTACGAATACAATTTGTGAAAATAAAATAGTAAGTGCTTACAATCCTAATTTCGTTTTCCCACTCTACCTCTACCCTGACACAACCGACCTCTTCGCAGACCAAAGCCGCAAAGTAAATTTTGATGAAAAAATAGTAGCAAAAATAGCGGAAAGTGTAGGATTGGAATATTTGGCATTTGGCAAAAGTATCAATGATAAATCATTGACAATCAATGAAATAGATATATTAGATTATATCTATGCGGTGCTACATTCGCCAAAATACAGAGAGAAATACAAGGAGTTTTTGAAAATAGATTTTCCGAGAGTACCGTTTCCTTCCAAAGCGAAAGCGAAAGTTACCGACACCTCGAAAGGTGTAGGTAACTTAAATACAAGAGGTTCAGATTTCGTTGAATTGGTGCGACTTGGTGGCAAACTTCGACAAATACACTTGTTAGAAAGCGAAGCAGTAGAGGAATATATTACAGATTATCCAGTTGGTGGCGACAATATTGTAGGGAAGCCAAAATACGAAAATGGCAAAGTATGGCTCAATGTAGCGCAATATTTTGACCATGTACCCGAAGTGACTTGGAATTTTTATATTGGCGGTTATCAACCTGCTCAAAAATGGCTCAAAGACCGCATCGGTCGTAAATTGAGTTATGAAGACATCATGCACTATCAAAAAATCATCGTTGCGCTGACAGCTACGACAAGATTAATGGTAGCAATAGATGAAATTTTGGATTTGGAATAATTTTTACAAAAAAACACCACTACACCGCCCACCGCTTTGTAGTGGTGTTTTTTTTGTAAAAAAGAAAAAAAGGTGTATATTTGTGGTAAAATAAATAGCTGCTATATGGAAGTATTAGAAATTAAAGTAGAAAAGCATCGTTTAGATTTTGTTATGGAATTGCTGCGTCAGATAGAAGGCGTGACGATAAAGCAACAAGACGCAAAAAGAAAACGAGCGCAACAGGCTTTTGCAAAAGATACCAAAGAAGCCTTATCACAAGTAGAAGCACATCAAAAAGGCGATATTCAATTGACGAAGTTAGAAGATTTTTTAGCGGAGTTATGAATATTATCCTTTCTGACCATTTCAAACGAAAAGCCAAAGCATTGGCTAAAAAATACCACTCTTTTAAGACAGACTTAGTAGAGTTGAGTGTTTCTTTGCAAGAAAATCCACAACAAGGCGACGCATTGGGTAAAGATTGCTTTAAAGTCCGCATGGCAATAGCATCTAAAAACAAAGGTAAATCAGGCGGCGCAAGAGTAATTACTTGCGTCAAGATTGAAGCCGAAAATATTTATTTCCTCTCCATTTATGACAAATCCGATCAATCTACTATTGAAGATGATGAAATTGATGTTATATTGAAAGATTTAGGTTTGTTGTAAAAAAGAAAAAAGGTGTATATTTGTGGTAAAACAAACCAAGCTCATTCCTTACATAAGAAATGAGCTTGGTTTATTTTAAGCAGCAACAACTTGTTCTACCTCTGCCTTTTTTAGCTTTTGCCGAGCCATTTTTAAGCGTTGTTTGTATTGTGTAATCGTATGAGCGAGGAGCGTATCGGTAGGAAATTGTAACATCATTTTTTTGCCTGTCGCAATCATTTGTTGCAACTTTTTGATGTCCTCCTTTATCAAATTTATTTCATTCATAATGGATAATTTATTTGAATAAAACCTTTTTTTCGTTGTAACCTATCATGTAAAAACCAATCTTTCCAATATTGTACGGCTTCTTGTGTTATCGCATAACGAGGGTCACGAATATCATAAACAGGTATAATATAACTATCAACGTTGTAGTTTTGTTTTGAGTACCACTTGCTCGTAAATCGCTTTAAAATAGCAGATTTTTCATCTAATTCTGTCGTAAATTCAACCAAAGTAACAATATCAATGTCATTAGGATTTGCTTTATTGGTCATAAAACTACCATTTATCCAATGCACAAATTCAGGCGTATATAATTTGGAAAAATCACTTGTAAATTGTTCATACAATTCATGAAGAATTGACCTTGTGTTACTTACATCATCAAAACAATGAACAAAAAAATAGCTAAAAGCTGCTTTTGAAATGATAGAAATTTCATAAGGTTCTAAGTTTCCATACCTGTCAAATTTGAATTCTGTCATTATCAATAATATTTTAGACAAAGATAATCACTTTTTATGATTTTACAAATTATTTCTGATAGCAGCAGATTAATCTTGCTAATCTTTCAAAAACACCACTAAACCGCCCACCGTTTTGTAGTGGTGTTTTTTTGTAAAAAAGAAAAAAAGGTGTATATTTGCAGTAAATTCTTAAAAAATGGAAAGAATAACATTCAATTCAAATATCATGGGCGGAAAGCCTTGTATCAGAGGAATGAGAGTGACTGTTGGTGCAATCATTGGACTTTTAGCAAAAGGACATTCGCATAGCGATATTTTAAAAGCGTATCCTTATCTCGAAGCAGAGGACATTCACGCCGCTTTGCTTTATGCAACTTGGAGAGTGGAAGAACAAGAGTTTTCAATAGCCGTGTAAAGTAATGCCAATGAAACTTTTGATTGATATGAATTTATCGCCGCTTTGGGTAGATAATTTTAAAGCGTTTGGTGTGGAAGCCAAGCATTGATTTTCTGTTGGTTTAGCTTATGATGCCGATACGATTATTTTTGAATATGCTACTCAAAATGATTACATCGTTTTTACGCACGATTTAGATTTTGGAGCAATTTTAGCAGCAAAAAATGCCGCCAAACCAAGCGTCCTACAACTTCGTGATGAAGACATTTTTCCAAGTGAGAACAATGCCAAATTTATTACTTTAATTTTGCAACAGTTTGAAAATGAATTACTTAGTGGTGCATTAGTCACAATCAACAAGCAAAGAACAAAAGTTAGATTGTTGCCTATAAGACATTAATAACTTTAAAAAAACACCACTACACCGCCCACCGCTTTGTAGTGGTGTTTTTTTGTAAAAGAGAAAAAAAGGTGTATATTTGCAGTAAAAAGAAATATTTTGAACAATAAAAAGGTGAAAAACTAAATTTTGCTATCAATTTTATCGCAAATTTTCTGAAAAACTAAAAATTATTCTTATTTTTGCAAATGCAAAATAAAACTTATACCCTTATCATTTCAGAAGATTTTACACAATATGAGTTTCTTAGTGTAGGCATTAATGGCACAATAAAAAAGGTTGTAACGTTTAGTGAATCAAATTACAAAAACTTTTATGACCTTGCATTAATAGATTATGACCCTGAAAAGAACTTTTATGACGATTTAAGTGTTTCTAACAATGGAGATACCGATCTTGTTTTAGCCACAGTTGCAAACTGTATTGTTGATTTTTTAGAGCATAATCCAGAAGCGATTATTTTAGCCACTGGAAGTACTCATTCAAGAAATC
>JANMGN010000382.1:0-2033 GCA_031374645.1 Chitinophagales bacterium
TGGCGGTTTGGCGTTTGAAACCAACAAAGAAATCAATGGTCTTACGTTGGGTGCAGTTGGTAGAGCGACTACTTTGCACCACATTCAAGTATCTTTTTCCAACGATGATTCTTTTGAGTGGTTTGGTGGAACAGTAAATTCTTCTAATTTGATTGCTTGGAAAGGTACTGACGACGATTTCGATACAGACAACGGTTACAACGGATTGAGCCAATTCGGAATAGGCGTTCGTGATACAGCTTACTACGACCTTACTTATGCGCTCCCTTCAGGTTCTTCGACTTCCGAAGGCTTCGAGAGCGATAATGAAGCAGCAGGTACTGCAAATGTTCGTCCTTATACGAATTGTGTTTTTTCTAATTTCACGATGGTCGGACCAGTTCCTGTTGGTGGTACATTGGCTTCAATATCCAAAACAGCACAAGCCGCTTTTCGTCGTGGCGCACGTATCAGAAGAAACTCAAGCCAAAGAATTGTGAATAGCGTATTTATGGGTTACCGTAATTTTGCCATGATAGATGGCGACAGCTGCGTTCGCAACACTAATTTTATAGACGCTTTGGGCTTGGTAAAACCAACTACTGCGGTTGATGTAAAAACAAAACAAATTTCTTTTGCAAACAACTTAATCGTAAATACAGCAGCAGGTTTTACTTCCAAAACAGATACAACTGCAAATGGATTAGTAGAAGTTGCTCGTGCAGCAGGTTGCGGCAAAAAACTAATAGCACTTACGTCTTGGATAAAATCAGCAGGTGCTTTGGCAAATAATATCGACCCTGTAGAGTACAAAACGGGTACAGTTTTAGTTGAGCCAAATTCTTATTCAGTTACGCCAAATTTTCGTCCTGTAGCAGGCTCGCCAGCATTGGCAGGAGCGAATTTTAAGGAAAATCCTGTATTGGTAAATTTGTTTATAACAGATGCAAAAGAAATCGAAGCAGCATTAAATAGTAAACCTGTTTATCCAAATCCTGTAACTAATGGCAAATTATTTTTTGGTCGTGAGGTAACGTCTTTTGGTATTTTTGATATTTCAGGAAGATTGGTTTTATCTGGTTTCAATACAGAAAGTGCTGATATTCAAGATTTTACAAAAGGTATTTATTTCATCAAATTAGATGGAGTAGCGCAAAAGTTCATTGTAGAATAATTTTTAGAGCGTAATATTCTTAACAAATACACTTTCATTTCGCCGTTACAAGACTTAAACATCTTGTAGCGGTTTTTTTTGTGTAAAACCACTTTCTTTGCTAAAAAGTCATATTTTTTTTCAATCTTTGTGAAAATTATTAAAATGAGAAACCGACAAGCCATCACACAACTTTTTATAGCCAACATCATTTCGGGCATAGCCCAAGGCATCACGATGATAGCCATACCTTGGTATTTTGTAAAAACAGGAAATATGGCTACTTTTGGCATGATTTATATGCTTTCCAATTGTATTTCTTTGTTTTGGTCGCCTTACGCAGGTACTTTGATAGATAAATACAATCGGAAAACCATTTTTTTGTATATTTGTCTTGTAGTCGGGAGTTTAGAATTGCTGATTTGTGCTTTGGGATTTTATATGGGTGGACTAAATTTATTGGCTATCGGTACTGTTTTTGTCCTTACTTCTTTGAATTTTAACATACATTATACCAATTTATATGCTTTTTCGCAAGAAATAGTCGAAAAGGAATTTTTTAAAAAAATAACTTCTTACCTCGAAATCGCAGGACAAGTAGCGACGATGGTTTCTGGTGCGGCAGCGGCATTTTTGCTTGAAGGAACACAAGGAAAAATCAGCTATCTCAATGTCAACGCTTGGACAATTGAAGAAATATTTCTTTTCGATGCTTTTACTTATTTTGTAGCCTTTGCGATTATCTATTTCATTCGTTATCAGACGATTATATCAAGGGAAAGCGAGAGTGAAAATATATGGCAGCGCATTAAAATTGGCTTTGATTATTTTCAAAAACAACCTAATATGCTTAGGTTTGGCATACTTTCGCTAAAAGTTTTTGCGACCATGATTGTTTTTG
>JANMGN010000440.1:0-1942 GCA_031374645.1 Chitinophagales bacterium
TAAGTATTCAGGCTAATTTAGCTTATGTTATTTTTTTAAGTCGATTGTTCAAAAAATAATAAATAACTTCCTTATAGTCAGTTATTTATCACTTTTTTCACAACGACAAAATAACATAAACCAAATTTTAACGCCTACTTACTCAAAAATATTTTGTCATTTGCATTTGCCAAGCGTTGCTTGTTGCTTTACTGTTCAAAATATTATTTGGTGTCAAGTTAATAAATCCTTGCTGTCGTAAAATGCTGATTTTTAGGTTTTTATATAAATAATAAGATGCTCCAAGTGAACCAGAAATATCATATTTTTTAAATATACTTAAATCAGTAGTACCATTTTTTATTTGAATATTATACAAATTATTGCTTAGGGCATCGTATAAAACTGCATTTTTTGAATTGGGAAAATTTAGCGTATTAATCTCTGCGGAAAGATTAACGTAATCTTTGCTTGAAGCTATACTCGGGGTCTCAATTGTGTAAGTTGGCGAGCCTATATTTACAGTCATAGCCAAATTCCCATTCAATTCCCAACGCTTGTTTAACCTGTAACCGTAGCCAATCCCTACTCCGATTTGACGTGTCGTTTCTGCCAAAAAAAGATTAGAATAAGTTTTTATTTTGTCAGAAACCAAAGGATAGCTGCCGTTGCAATTACAACTCCAAGGATAAACCACATCTTGTACAGTAGTAATTGCCGCAAGACCTATTTGGTTCGGGTCAAAAAATAGTCTTTCTTGAAAATAAATAGGACTAAATCTTTTGGTGTTTTGATAAAAAAGGCTCAGTTCAAAAAGGTTTTTTTTACTTCTTTTGGCATATTTTAATCCTAAAAATTCACTCGCAGTATTCACGTTTGCAAAAGTTCTATCCACTCCTGCAAAAATTCCAATTTGATAATTTCTTTTTGCTTTTACTGCTGTTTTTAAATACGCCAAATCAAGTTGTTTTTCATTTTCTTGGCTATTTACTGCCCCAAATTTTGTATCATTTTCTATCAAAGCAATAGCAATATTTTCCCTTTTTGCTACTATCGTATTGCTGTTATTTTGAATAGCTGTACTATTTATTTTTTCATTTGAAATAACTGTGTTTTCATTTTTTGAAAATGTACTATTTTGATAATCCCTATTTTGTGCATTTTTTTCTTGTAAAACAATATTGCTTATTGCTTTATTTTTTACTTTTGTATAAATATTGCTTTTGGTATTTTGGTCTAAATTAGTAGTATTTTTATTCAAAAACGCATCATTATTTGAAGTTACATTTGTAATTTCTTTTTCAATTTTATTTGCCTTACTTTCACTTGTAATGTTACTCTTATTGTAGTCATTTTTTACCCAAAATGAACTGTGCGACAAAGCAAACCACGATACCAAAACCGTAGCAGCAATACCAGAAACTGCCGAAATCCAGAAAAAACCAAAACGTTTTTTCTTTTTTTCGGGCATTTCTTTATCCAAAATTGGCTTCATTTCAGACCAACCTTGGTTTATAAAATTTTCATCAAATTGATAATTTTCCATCTTAATATAATTGTTGCAAATATTTTTATAAGTAACGTGTAAATAATAAGTTGTGGATTTATGGTTAGGATATTAGAAGTTAGACGAACTAAATTTGAAGTTCAATGCAGCGCATTGGGCTGAAAATTTAGTGAAGTATAGCTTTTAATAGGCAAGCAGAAAGCACAAGTTATTATTTACAGGTTACTAAGCTTATTTATAGGCGGATTTTGCATAAATTCCTTGTTTATCCAGCATTTTTTTCAGTTTTTCTCTTGCAGTCGAAAGATGCCACTTAGAAGTTCCATCTGTAATATTGAGTGTTTCTCCGATTTCTTTATGGCTAAAACCTTCGAGCGCATAAAGACGAAAAACCTTCTGTGTCATAGGCGGCAAATAATTTACCAGCGACATAATATCTTCCACATAACAATTTTG
>JANMGN010000442.1:0-3628 GCA_031374645.1 Chitinophagales bacterium
CTCTGATAAATATTCACGGAACTTTATTCGACATAATATTGTACCTCAATTGGAGCAAATAAACGCTGGTTTTTTAAAAAATGCAAGCGAAACTATTAATTTTCTGTCAGATTATGAGCAATTAATTGATTTCTTATTAAATGATATTAAAAAGAAAATTACAACTGAGGAAAATAATATTTTAAAAATAAATTATTCTGAACTAAAAAACTACCCTTCTATCTCGACGATTTTATTTGAAATCGTAAAAGATTTTGGTTTTAATGCGGCTCAAGTTTCGGAAGTTATTTATGCGCTGGAATCATGTCACAGTGGTAAAGTTTGGAAAACCAATACGCACGAATTACTTTGCGACCGTGGAAATATTTTAATTAGAATATTGAATAAAAAAAATGTACAAAATATTAAAAACGAATATTTTATACAGCAAGAAAATTGTAAAGTATCAACGCCTCAAGGAATATTGGAATTTGAATTTATAGAAAAAGCATCTGTCACATTTCTAAACAATCCGAATATTATTTTTTTAGATGTCACAAAAACTGCATTTCCGCTATGCGTTCGGTATTGGAAAGAAGGCGATTTTTTCCTACCTTTGGGCTTATCAGGTAAACGTAAGAAGGTTCAAGATTTTTTTACCAATCTTAAACTAAATCTTTTTCAAAAAGAAGAAACTTTAATCTTAGAATGTGACAATCAAATCGCTTGGGTCGTTGGGCATCGCTCCGATCACCGCTTCCGTGTTACGTCTTCTACTTCCATTGTTTTAAAAATTACTTATTCTCCAATTTAAAGAGAAAACAAAGAAAATTTTTCAAAAAATGCTTAAATAATTGTGTTCAAAAGGAGCATAATTATTTACAAAAGCATTGTTATGCTATTCTATGGCATTGAATTTGCACGTAATACAGCAATCTTCGATCTTAAATTTTATTTATAAATGAAAAAAATAGTAATTTTTATTTTATTGACTATCAATGCGTTACATACAAAAGCGATAAATATTGACAGCCTTAAAACAGTAGCAAACACCAAATCAGGCGAAGTAAAAACAAAGCTCCTCAATGATTTTGCAACTTTTTTGATTGACAAAAAACAACTTGCAGGTGCGCAAGAATTGGCAGAACTCGCTCTGAATAACGCTGAAAATACAGGCGAACAAAGCGGAATTGCAAGTGCAAAAGAAAATTTGGCTATGGTAAGTTTTTTTCGTTTTGACAATACTACGGCAGGTAAATACTTGACCGAAGCATTGCGAATCCGTGACATATCAAAAGACCACAAAGCTATCGCAAAAACCAAAACAATGCTCGGTAGAGTATTTTTGCAACAACAAGATTTTGCATCGGCTACACAACAACTCACTCGTGCAATGGAAATGAGCGTTTCAGCAAGCGATAAAATCGGAGAAGCAGAAGCCTCTAAGTATCTGGGAGATACGTATGTAGATAAAAAAATATATGGAAAAGCACGTGAAAATTATCAAAAAGCGATGGATATTTTTATCGCTGCCAATCAACCTCAAAAAGCAGCCGAAATTGCCTCTAATTTAGGAAATATTGTTTCAGAATTGGCAGATTATGATGGTGCTTTGACGTATTATCAAACGGCACTCGACTTAAATACGGCTACTAATAATTTGCCGAATATCGCTCGTGATTTGATAAATTTGACCAACACACACGCCAATCAAGGTAATTTTGAAGAAACAAAGCATTTTGCAGAAATGGCAACTTCGCTTTTGCAAGAACAAAAAAATGTTGTTGGGCAAGCTGAAATCGCAGCAATTTTAGGCAAATTATACGAGGCAAAAGGAGATAAAATAAACGCTCAAAAATATTTAGACGATGCGGCAAATTTAGCAACTACTGTAAGCTCAACACCTGGTGTACAAGACGTTTTTTTACAAATTTCTACTACTTACAAAGCAATGGGAAATTTTGAAAAAGCCTTTGATTGTATGAATTTATACACAAAATCAAAAGAAAATGTAGCCGCAGCAGAAAAAAACAAAGCACTTTTGGAAATGACAACTCGCTACGAAAGTGAGTTCGCTTCTCGTCAAAAAGAACAACAAATTACGCTTTTGGAATTGGAAAAATCGAATGGACAAAAGAAAATTTGGTTGCTTCTTATGGTTGCTTTTGCTCTTGCAAGTGGCGGTTTTTTGATGTATAAAAATTATAAAACGAAACAAGCAGACAACAAAATTTTGTCTGCTAAAAACGAAGAAATTAGTAGTAAAAATTGGCAATTAGACGAAAAAAATAATATTCTCAATGAGCAGCACGCTACACTCGAAGTAATGAATGAAAAACTTCGCATAGAAATGGCGGAGCGTGAATCAGTAGAAAAAATATCTTTTGATAGAGATAATTTTTTGGCGAATGTCAGCAATCAAATGCGTACGCCTATCAACGTTATTTCGGGGCTTTCTCATTTGCTTTTAGACCAAAAACCGATTGATCACCAAATAGAACACTTGCGTACTTTACAATTCTCGGCAAATAGTTTGTTGGTTTTCATCAATGATATGTTGGATTTTTCAAAGATTGAGGCAGGGAAATTAAATCCAGATTTTAGAGAATTTGAGCCACATAAAATTTTGACGGAAATACGAGAGCGTTTTACGTTGCCCACTCAAAATAAAGGTATAAAACTCAATTTTCAAGTACATGATGGTATTCCAAACCGTCTTTCGGGCGACCCTGCAAGACTTAATCAAGTGATTTCCAATATTTTACAATTTGCAACGCATACAACAGACAATGGTTCGATTGACGTAAAAATCGACCCAATTCCAATAAGCGGAACAGATTTGCATTTAGAAATCTCCATTATTGACAGTGGAAATGGTGTTGCTCAACATCAGCTTGACGAGATGTTGCGTAAATTTTCTTACGCCGTAGAGGACGGAAACGGAGGAATGTCACAAATTGGTTTTGGTTTGGCAATCATGAAACGTTTGGTGGAGTTACAAAACGGTACGGTAGAAGCGTCGAGCATGGAAGGGATTGGCACTAAAATCAGAGTGGTACTTCCGTTCAAATTGACCGATGCAGCACAGGTTAATTCTCAAAAAATCAATGCAGACTACGCCTTCCCTGGCGCAAAAGTATTGGTCGTAGAAGACAATAAAATCAACCAAATGGTCGTGGTAAAAATGCTACAAAAAGCACACGTTCGTGTTTCTACGGCTGATAATGGTGCGTTGGCATTAGAAAAAATCGAATCAGAAGATTTTGATTTGGTACTTATGGATATTCAAATGCCTGTCATGGACGGCTACATTTGTACTTCAAGAATCCGTAAGTTAGGTGACCAAAGCAAGCGTGAAATGCCAATTATTGCACTTACAGCTTCGCCTTACTTGACCGAAACCGAAAAAGCAAAACTTTTTGGTATGAATGATTATATCGGAAAACCGTTTAGTGCAGAAGAACTGATGGAAAAAGTAAGCCGCTTTTTGACTGTGGAACAAATGGCATAAGTAGGCGTTAAAATTTAGTTTATGTTATTTTGTCGTTGTGAAAAAAGGGATAAATAGCTGACTATCAGGAAGTTATTTATTGTTTTTTTTACAATCGACTTAAAAAAATAACATAAGCTAAATTAGCCTGAATACTTA
>JANMGN010000443.1:0-2044 GCA_031374645.1 Chitinophagales bacterium
GCCGCATACGGAAAGAAAAAAATAAATATAAGTAGTTGATTTTTAAATAGTTATAAAAATGGAAGCACCAACATTTAAAACATTGGAAGAGGTGTTGAGGCATTATCAGATTAAGTCTAAGAAAGTAAAATCTTAGCAAAAATTAAATTCAGATAAAGAATTGCCTATTTACGGCATTGCTTCGACAGGCGATTTTTGGCAAATCGGAATTTTGGAACAAAAAACATTTACAGAATTTAGCAATGCTTTCAGTATCAATGATTTAGACGGACTATTGAGTTGTTTGACCACGATTTTTGAAAATTGTAAGCAACGCATGAGTTAGAATATTGGTTTTTAAAAGAGTTATAAAAAATGACAACACAGCAAGTAATCGGAGAAATTAAGCAAATGCCATTGTTAGATAGAATTCAAATAATGGAATGGATTGCCAAAACAATTCAAAATGACGCTGTAAAGCAACGAAAGGCAGAAATAAAAGCTAATAAATTTAGCCTTGCAGCATCTGCTAAATTATTGCTTTCAGATTATGAAAATGACAAAGAACTAACTATTTTCACAACCTTAGATGCAGAGAATTTCTATGAAACGAAGTGAAATCTGGTATATTAATCTTGACCCAACAGTTGGAGCAGAGATAAAGAAAACACGACCCGCAATTATCGTGAATGATGACGAATTAGGTATTTTACCACTTCGCATCATTGTGCCTTTAACAGATTGGAAAAGTCATTACGAAAATACGGCTTGGATGTTAAAATTAGAACCAAATACAAATAATCGTCTTTCAAAAATTTCTGCCGCAGATTGTTTTCAAATTCGCTCGCTTTCAAAAGAACGTTTTATAAAGAAAATTGGAAAACTCAGCAAAGAAGAAATGTCAGAAATAGAAAATATTTTGGCAGTGATTTTAAATATAAACAATTGATTTTTAAAGAGTTGTAAAAAATGGAACAATTAATTTTATCAGAAATTTACCAACTTCCAGAACATTTAAAATTGGAAGTTTTGCATTTTACACAATTTTTGAAGAAAGAGTTTGTGCAAAATACAACTGTGTCAAATAAAAAAATAAAAAGAGTTTTTGGTAGTGCCAAAGGTAAATATACCATGGCTGCTGATTTCGACGCTCCGCTTGATGATTTTAAAGATTATATGTAATGAAAATTTATTAGATACGCATACCTTTATTTGGTTTATCGAAGGCTCACAAGAATTGAGCAACAATGCTATTCAGCTCATTCAAGATGAAAACAATGAGTTTTTGTTGAGTATGGCAAGTCTTTGGGAAATTTCAATTAAAGTTGGATTAGGCAAGTTGGAGATATTAGGAGGGTACTCTAATATAATGACTGACTTAACTCAAAATGGTATTAAAATTTTGCCTATTGATTTTGCTCATACGCTTGTACAGTCAAAACTGCAATTGCATCATCGTGACCCATTTGATAGGCTAATTATTGCGCAAGCAATCGCTGAAAATTTATTAATCATACTTAGGAAAAGATGAAATTTTTGATACTTATTTTGAAAATGCAAAAGTAAAGCGGATTTGGTAAGATAGTTTTACGCTTTTGAGTATGCGCTTAAAAATATAAATCATTGATTTTTAAATAGTTATAAAATGAAAACACAAAGTATCTTTTCATTGACGGTTTATAAAAAAACAATTTGGCTGCAAGTTTTTCTTGATATTTTGGCAATGAGTGGTTTGATAGGAGCAATTTTTTTAATACTTCGTTACAATGAGATAAATGCTACTTATATTTGGATGTCAATTATTTTTTATACTTTGATGAGAATGATTTACGTAATCATTATTTTTGTACAAATTCTATTTTTCAAACAATTCAGACTATTGATTTCATTTATACTTACAGCATTTTTAGTTAGCTTATTAGTGTAAGTAGGCGTTAAAATTTAGTTTATGTTATTTTGTCGTTGTGAAAAAAGGGATAAATAGCTGACTATCAGGAAGTTATTTATTGTTTTTTTTACAATCGACTTAAAAAAATAACATAAGCTAAATTAGCCTGAATACTTA
>JANMGN010000479.1:0-2304 GCA_031374645.1 Chitinophagales bacterium
CGTTAGCGGTCAGGCTACAAGACCCCACACCACTGACAAATAAATTTTATAAAATGACCACTATTGACTTTACACCTTTCCCAGTTTTGATAACTGAAAGTCTAACCCTTCGACAACCATCAACTGATGACCAGCGAGATGTCCTTGCTTTGCGTTCTGACCCAGAAATAAACAAATATCTTAGCAGACAACCAAGTAAGACAATTGAAGACGCAATAAACTTTATCAACAAGGTTAACGAAAACAATGAGATAAACAACTCAATTTATTGGGTAATTACTTTGACAAAAACAAAAGAATTTGTTGGGACAATTTGCCTATTTGATTTTTCAATCGAAAAAAATAGTTGTGAAATTGGTTATGAACTTATGACAAAATTTCAAAGGCAAGGAATAATGAAAGAAGCTACTAAAAAGATTATTGATTATGCCTTTCATACAATGCAGTTTCAAAAAATAGTAGCGTTTACTCATAACGACAATCAGAATTCAACCAAATTTTTGGAAAAGTTAGATTTTAAAAAATCAGACGAGGCTGACAAGGTAAACCCTGACCTTAGTATTTTCACATTAACAAACTCAAATTGACAACGTAGCAAAACATAGTAAGAATAAAAGCCCGAACCGCTAACATGGTATTGCCAAAATTGTGGCATAAGTACTATATTTGAACATTGGAATACTAATAAACATTTGTACTAATATGAACATTTGTACTTCTAAGACCACAACTTCGGCAATACCAAAAACGTTATCGGCTATTTTTTGAAATCCAAAACTCAACGAAAAACAGAAACAGAAAACACTTAAACTGAAATAAACGGATACAAACCGAACAAAACCAAAGCGTTAAAACTGAACAAAACATAGAACAAAACGAAGTGCTGAACGGAATTAAACGGATACAAACTGAACAAAACCAAAACGTTGAAACTGAACAAAACGCAGAACAAAACGAAGTGTAGAAACGGAATTAAACGGATACAAACTGAACAAAACCAAAACGCTAAAACTGAACAAAACGTAGAACAAAACGAAGTGTAGAAATAGAATTTGACAAAAAGAATTCAACACAGAACAAAAAAATATTATTAACTGAAAACAAAATGCTTAAACGGAATTAAACGGATAAAAACGAAAGACAATATTAGATAGATAAAACAGCCGATAACACGGGTTTTGCAAAATGCAGGCTTTAGTTCAAAGGCTGAACAATTATACTTTCTAAAAACTTTCAATCAAATCCAAGCTGAAGTACTTTCTAATCCTGCACTTCGCAAAGCCCTAGCCCGTTATCGGCAACCCTAACAGACCACACTAACAACAAGATGACAACTAAATATTTTGACAAATTATTAGCGGAAATTTCAAAAACGGGCAAACCTAATATTGAAGACAAGGAATATATTAGTCAGTTTTTTATACCAATAAATTCGACAAGAAATTCAATTTTAGAAGAACAAGATAAAATTCCAGAATACTTGTATTTCATAAATTCGGGTTTTATGCGACTATTTTACTATGACCAAAACGGAGAAGAACAGACAACTTTTTTGTGTTCGCAAAATGGTTTCATTGCATCATTCTCATCATTGATAAATCAGACAAAAGCGACAGAAAATGTAGAGTGTATTACGGATTGCGAATTATTGAAAATATCTTTCGTAAATGCAAAACAACTTGTAGACAAAAGCGAAATTTTCAAAAACTTTTTTTTATTAATGTTTGAAAAGTCTATTTCATTAGCAACATTAAGAGCCAATGACTTAGCATCATTAAATGCTGACCAACGCTACCAAAAAATGATAGACCAACAAGCACACTTTATTCAAAACATTCCGCTACAATACATTGCTTCATATTTAGGAATAAAACCACAAAGTTTGAGTAGAATTAGAAAACAGGCCATTAAGTAACATTTGTGAAGTAGAATAAAATTTTGTTTTTTGACTTTTGCATTTCATTTAACAACATTTATAAAATGGAAACATTGCAAGAAATCTTAAAACAGCTGCCCACAGCATTTGGACAGTCCTTAATGAATTACGGGATTATCGTAATTGTTTATTTAGTAGTGTGGAAACTATTAAAAAAACGACTTAAAAATTGGAGAATACAATTGAAAGAACGTGTTGATGCAAATCAAATCAAGTCAGAATTGTTAAACAGTCTCTTTACTTTAATGGTAAGTACCATATTTGTACTCATAATTTATTCTTTAAAATCACTTGGTTACACGAAAATCTATACAGACATAAATGAGTATCCTAAATTCTTTGCTTATGGTGGTTTTTTCATTTTTTTA
>JANMGN010000513.1:0-6567 GCA_031374645.1 Chitinophagales bacterium
CAAAGTAGCACGCCACCAAAAAGATACATACCTACCAACAATAAATTTTCAGAAGATTTTTGATATAACTTATTGATTTCCAGTAGATTATTTTCGTTCCACGCTTTTGAAATAATGGGCGAAGCTATCGTAGCAATAGCCGTAAGCGGCATAGCGATATTTGAGCCGATGAGTGACGCAATACTGAATTTTCCTGTATTTGTAAAATCTCCCATGAGTGCAGTAATCATAAAAGTATCTAAACGTAACGCCAACATAGAACTGCCACTACCAACTGCACCATAAAGCGCAAAAATTCCGACTGATTTCCATTGTTCTTTGGTCAAAAAATCTAATTTGGGAAAAGTCCAATACAGGGCATTTATTTTTTTGAGGTAAAAAATTGCTAAAAAAATCATCAGCACAAAATGTAAAATAATACCCAAAACAAGTCCGTCTAAATCAATGATTTTGCACAAATAAAGAATAAAAATAAGCGGAAAAGAGATTTTTATAAGTTGGTCTAAAAACGAAGGATAAACTACTTTTAAGAAATTGGAAGCGTATTGTCGAGATAAAACAAAGTAGCCATAAATGATAAAAAGTGGAATAATTGTCCAAAGATAACGCTGAAAAAGTGCTGCATCTTTCATTTTTTCCAAAGAAAAAAGTATCGGATGCAAATAATTGAAAAACACTGCCAAAAGCAAAGAGCCAATTGCAAAAAGGCTTGTGAGCAACATCCAAAGTCCGTTGTTGCCGTTTTTTTCATTTTTAAAAATAGGAAACATCCTTGCGCCTACGTACCATGCGCCGAGCATTGCGAAAGGTTGCAAAATATTTGCACCGTCGAGCAAAAAACGGAACAATCCGTAAGCCTGTTCGTCCCGAGGATACAGAAAAAGGGTGCTCAGTGACCCAACCGCAATCCCTAAATAATTGACTATGCTATAACCAATTGCTTGACGTTTTATGATACCCATTTTTTATTTTTTAGCAAAAAAATGGCTATTTCTTGCTTAGAAATAGCCATTCTTCAATATTTACTGCGTGTTTTAATCTATTAAACCACGACCTTCTTTTACGATTAGTTCTTCTTTTTGTAATTTTTTCAAAATTCTGTCCAATATTCCGTTTACGAAATCCTTACTTTTGTCTGTACTAAAAAGTTTTGTAATTTCTACATACTCATTGAGTGTAACTTTTGTAGGAATAGATTTGAACTCCAAAAATTCTGTAATACCTAATTTTATCGCCACCATATCCAAAACAGCAACACGGTCAGCGTCCCAATTTCTAAGATTTGGCTCTATTAGTTTTGAAATTTCTTTGTCTTTTTCGCAAGCTAATTTCAAAAGATTTTCTCCAAAATCTTTCGTAACTTCTTCATCTGGTAAAAATTCTTCGTAAAAACCTTCCTTTACAGGCAGCGCTTTTATGGTCTTTTTCATAGCACCAACGACCAATGATTTGTCGTCTTCCCATGAAAAATAAGTATCTTCCATATCTTCGTTGAAAGATTCGTTAGAAGTTAAAAAACGATAAATGGAAAGTAAAATTTCTTGATCGTCTTGTTCGTTACTGTCTTTTTTAACTAAATATTTGCGGTATTCGTCTGTTTTTGCAAAATCATTGTAAGCACGCTTTACATGATCATCTTTCACAAGTTCTTTAATGCCATATTTTGAAATCAAATTATTGACACCTTTGTCTTGCGATAAGGACTTAAACAATGTATTTTCACACATTTTAGGCTTGAACAACTCGTCTTCTGGAAGTGGACGGAGTTTAGCTTTTCGGATTTCGCCATCTTTTTTAGCGTACTCAGCGACAGCGACAAAATACTGCAAATTGAACAAGTAAAAATCGAATGTTTTTTGAACATACTCTTTGTAGCGACGAACCGCATCTTGTGCAGTCAAACTCTCATCGCTTCTTAGGGCGTACAAGAGCTGCATTATCTTTATACGAACAACTCTACGGCTTAACATAATAGGTAAAATAATTTGCTTTTGGGCGTACCAATATTGATATAATTTTATTAAGTCACAAAGAAACGATTTTTTTTTCTTTTTTTTAACTTATTTAAAAAAAAATTATTTATTATTGAAAAAAAACTTCTTTTTTGATGTGTTTTAAGAAAAAAGGCTTTCTATTTTGTAGAAAGCATTTTTGAAATAAATTTTATCTTAGTGTAGCAAATCCGTTGCTACTTATTTAGTCCATTTTTTTAGGCTAAAAATATCGTACCTACGGCACTCAAAACTGTTTTTGCTATCTAACGGTGGGTTAAAACCCACCGCTACCAAAAATTCCGAACCTACGGCTCTCAATACAAAGTACACAATTAACCGATTTTAGAAATAGCAACAGATTTGCTACTCTAAAAATTTTATTACGATTTATTTAGGCAAAAACTCATAAGTCTTTGTGACCCTTGCATTTCCTTCGCTTACTTTTTTCAAATAAATAGCTTCGTAATACTCGCCATTTGCCCAGCTGTCTGTAAATTGTTCAAATTGTTTTGCACCTGGATTTCCAGTTTGTCCACCAGGATAAACGATAAATGCTTTCGGATTTTCGCCTGGCTCAACTATCATTCTCCAAGAAGGACCATGCTTTTGTTTCATGCAATTGAGTGCTTGTCCGTTACCGCCAACAGCTATGTTTTCATGTCCAAAACCTGGCATTTTAGCGATATGATCAAGCGATGTTCCTTTGTAATCGCTGTAATTCATATTTGGATTTAATGTAACGAGCGATTTTTTCGCAATAGAATCCAACACATTATTCAGCGATTTTGTAACGATTATTTTGCCATTTTCTTTATCGGGTGTACTTGCGATGTCGAAATATTTATTGTCCTTGTTATCTTTTAACATTTTGATAGTTGCCCAAGTTTTAGGCTTCAAATAACGTGCTTTGATGTTGTCCGCTTGTAATTCGTCCCAAGTCATTTTACGGAAATTTTCTATCCAAATGTCATAATACATCGCTGCTTTGCTCTCTTTTACGAAGTCAAATTTCCAAGCCATCAAGTCAGGTAATAGTGCTTTTGCTGCTGCACTTAACTGCGTAGTATCAATATTTGACAATAAAACAGGCAGCGATTCCTCTGCATCAAGGCTATAAACGTCATTTTGTAATTTTTTCATATCGTCAAAAGTGAATTTTTTGTTCTCTTCGAGTTTGCGTTGCAAATAACGGCTTCTGACGGTTTCAAACTGATAACTATGGTAATCATAAGGATAAGTTCTATCCGTCTGATTTTGGTTGGTGGACATCACAAAACCTTGCGGATGATTTTTTACCGTAGGCATCTGCTCCATCGGAACATCGCCCGACCAAGCACTTTTTGAACTTGTTCCATCGCTCACAAATCGACCCGAACCCTTTTCCATTATAGGCAATCTGCCACGTGTAAAAATTCCATAATCACCTGATTCTGTGGCGAATGCGTAATTTTGCATAGGAAAAGCGTATTTTTTTAACGCAGTCGCAAATTCATCAGCATTTTTAGATTTTCCTATTTCATAAAAAACACTAATGTCATTTTGACTTTCATCGTGACAAAGCCATCTGAATGCCAAACCATTATCCGCTTTTTCGTTATTTTCTACTACAACTGGTCCAAATTTCGTATATTTCACATCATCTTTTACTAAACCTTTGCTTTTTACTTGGTATTCTTCGATTTTATGCGTTACGTTTGTCCATTTTCCATCGAGTTCGTATTGCTCATGCGAATCGTCTTTCCACTTGAGTTTGTACCATTCCGCAACGTCAATCATGGCGTTCGTTTGTGTCCATGCGATATGATTATTGAAACCAATTACGACAAACGGAATACCTGGCAAAGATACTCCATACGTATTCATTTCGGGCGTTGTGATTTGACATTCGTACCAAATAGAAGGTAAGCTAAGGCCCAAATGCGGGTCGCCGCATAAAATTGGCTTGCCACTTTCTGTCTTTTTAGGCCCTACTACCCAGTTATTTGAGCCTACGCCTTCTGGATGTTCAACATCATTTGTCACTTCATAAGTGCTTGTAAATGAGGCTGGTGCAACAGCTGGAACAGCATTTGTAGCTGCTTTAAAATCCCATCTTGTCCCTGCTGGAACAATCGGTTTTTGGTCGGGACAAATATCTGGCAACAACTTATCAAAATCTGTTTTCCCTAAAATGCTCAACGTATTTGAAGCGTCCACATCAAGGTCGCCACGTGCTAACATTTGGCACATCGTTTTGAAAAACAAAGAAGTTTTAAGTGTTGTCCAAGATTCTGGTTTACACCCTAAAATTTTATATTCTATTGGGTAATTTTTTTCTTCCAAACTACCAATATAAGCATTTACGCCTGCCACATAGCTTTCCAAAACTTTGTAAGATGCGGCATCTTTTTGCCATGCTTTAAGCGCATTTTCAGCCGCCCAAAGCATACCGTAACGACGCTCGTTCATATCAGATTCGAGCGCTTTGGGATTGGCGATAATTTCAGATAAACGTCCTGCCGCTTTTCGGGTAGAAATATCCATCTGAAACAAACGATTTTGTGCGTGCAAATAACCTTGCATAAAAACGGCATCATTTATGTTTTCGGCAAAAATATGCGGCACTTCACGGTCATCAAATTCGACTTTTACGCCTGCATTTAATCCGCTGATTTGTCCGCTTTTTAGGTCAAAAGAAGCCGAAGTACTGCCCGAAGCATTTTGCCAAAATCCTGAAAATGGATTGAGTAAATTTCCAAAAGCTGGTGCAGCGTTTCCTTTTATAGTGAATGATGTAGTGAGCGCATAGACCAACCCGCCCGTTGCTAAAAGTGATAATAGTAGTTTTAGAAATCTCATAGAAAGATTAGAATGAATGTTTTGAATGATGATGTTATTCTTTGATTAATTTTTTGCTTAAAACGCCACCTTTTTCATCAAAAATGACTACGAAATACATTCCTTTTGCAAGATTTGAAGTAGGAATTGGCAAAGATTGCGCTCCTGTTGGCAAATTTAGTTTTTGAGTAAAAATAGTTTTTCCTGTAAAATCATTGAGTTGTAGTTGTCCTTTTAAGTCGCTCGAATTGGTAAAACGCAAGGTAGCTTCGCCTTCTGAAATCGGATTTGGAAACAAAACTGCCTCTGAAATACTTGTAATATTTTTTACATCAGAAATAATAGCAGTAAAAAATGATCTTTTATCAGAATTTACGCCGCCCGAATGTGTATTATATGGACGAACACGCCAATAATAGGTTTTATTCGGCAATAGTTTAGAAACTTTTAATTCTGTTTTATCTGTAATATACTCCGCCTCAGCAGAAGTCAAACTACTGATACGAGAAAGCTCGACAACATATTTTGTAACATTTGGTACTTTTTCCCATTGTAAAAATACATTACTGGTATCTACTTGCCCCTTATCGGCTGGTAAAACCAAAACTGCTTTGCTATCAACTTTGGGTTTTGGAATTTGGTTGTAGAGTAAATTTTGCTTTTTTCCTTTCAACGTAGCTCTCATAACCGCCATTTCGTCCTCTGAAAAACGGGTTTGACATTCGTCCAAAGAATAAGACATATACAGTGTACCATCTGATTTGAACGTATCGCCGTTCGGGTCTTTGTAAGTACCTGGGCTTTGTTTTGTGGCATCGCAAGACCAACGTATAGAAATATAATCAGGTTTGGTATCGCAAATTTGGTCAGCTGCGATTTTACAATTTGCTTTGTTCACAAACTCCACATAAGCAGTATCTATAATCTTTAAACCTGGAATTAAAGTATCTTTAAATTCGCTGTAATCATAAGTCACTTTTGTAGGCGTAGGCAAATTGGGATTATAAGTTTTGCCTTCCCAACCTAAAAACGGATGTGGCAAACGCAAAGCGTGTCCTAACTCATGCGCCCAAGTGTTATCCAAAGCTCCCATGCAAGCGCGAGCCAATGCAACGCCTCCGTAAGGCGTATTATAACCACAATTTCCAGCAGCAGAGGTGCAAACGTAACAATTTATGGTATTTTTTACATTATTTTTAGACATCATGTCCCATCCTTCTACAATAGTTTTATGGTTATTCCAAAGGGTGTTTTTCACAAAACGTATATCGCCTTCCATAAACCATTGGATTTTGGCAGGCAAAAAACTTTCGTTTAAGTGATTAAAAGCGTCGAGCACTTTTGTGGTAGAAAAAAAACCTCCATCTTTATTGCCCATCTGAAATAGTGTTATCGGTACATATAGTATAGTATCGCCGCCACTTCGTGAAAAATCAAGGTCAGAATAATCTGTATTTTGCCATTGCGCAGGTGTTCCACAAGGCGGAAGGCTGTATTTTTCTTGTGAAAATGTTATTAAATGGCTAAATAAAAAAAGTGTAAGGAGTATTTTTTTCATATTACAAGGTATTTGTATTTCAAAAACAAAGATAGTATAATTATTTTGTTTAAAAAGAAATGAGGTGTTTTTTTCAAACTTGGAGTGTTTTTTATCACGATTTTACTAATTTTCAGTAACTTAGATTTAGTTTTTTCTTACGTTATCGACACTTTAAAAGTGTCGGTAAGCAGGCGTAGAAATAATCAATAATTTTTT